>JAVEDQ010000462.1 GCA_030840885.1 Frankiaceae bacterium | reverse complement strand
TCGCCGACATCATCGACGTGATCGTCAAGGCCGCCGGCACCGGGAGCATCGGCGACGGCAAGGTCTGGGCCGTCCCGGTCGAGACCGCCGTCCGGGTCCGCACCGGCGAGCGCGGCGACGACGCGCTGTGATCTGCAGCATCTGACTTGAAGGACCAACTCGAACGACTGAGGGGCCGGTCCGGCAGCGGGGAACCGCTGACCGGGCCGGCCCTTCGGCATGCGCTGGTGGAGACCGCCGACCGCTGGCTCATCGGTCTGCTCGACGCTGCCGCCCCTGATCCGACCGGCATCGCGCTGCTGGCGGTCGGGGCCTACGGGCGGCAGGAACCCGCCTTCGGCAGCGACCTCGACCTCGTGCTCGTGCACGACGGCAAGCACGACGCCGCCATCATCGCGAAGATCGCGGACGCCGTCTGGTACCCCATCTGGGACGCCGGTGTGGCCCTGGACCACAGCGTGCGGACCGTGGATGAGGCGACGAGGGTCGCCGACGAGGACTTCAAGGCCGCCCTCGGCCTGCTCGACGCGCGCCACGTGGCCGGGGACGCCGAGCTCGCGCGCTCGCTCGTCTCGGCCATCCGCTCGCGTTGGCGTGCCCGTGCGGCGAAGCGGTTGCCGGAGCTCGCCCAGGCCGTCGCCGCCCGCCACCGCAGCAACGGTGAGGTCGCCTTCCTTCTCGAGCCGGACATCAAGGAGGCCCGGGGTGGGCTCCGCGACGTCGAGGCACAGCGGGCGCTCGCCGCCGCCTGGGTCGTCGACTCCCCTGGCCCGGCGGTCCGCGAGGCTGCGGAGACGCTGCTCGACATCCGCGGCGAGCTGCACCGCCGCACCGATCGCGACCGGCTCTCCCTGCAGGACCAGGAAGCCGTCGCCACCGCCCTGGGCTACGCCGGTGGCGACGAGCTCATGGCCGCCGTCGCCGCGGCCGCCCGCACCATCGCCTGGAGCTGGGACAACGCCTGGTACCGCGCCTCGCGCCGGATCCGGCCGACCTCCCGCCTGGGTCGGCTCGTCAGTCGCGGTCCGCAGCGGCGACCGCTCGACGACGGCGTGGTGGAGCAGGACGGCGAGGTCGTGCTGGCCATGGCCGCCGCCCCGGCCCGCGACCCGGTGCTCGTCCTGCGGGCGGCCCGGGCCGCGGCCCGCGCCGAGCTGCCCATCGCGCCGTACACGCTCGAGCGGCTCAGCACCGAGGCACCACCGTTGGACTCACCGTGGCCGGCCGCGGCCCGCGACGCCTTCGTCGGCCTGCTGGCCACCGGCACCCCCGCCATCGGGGTGCTCGAAGCGCTGGACCAGGTGGGTGTGCTCGAGGGCCTGCTTCCGGACTGGAAGTACGTCCGCAACCGGCCGCAGCGCAACCCGTACCACCGGTTCACCGTCGACCGTCACCTGACCGAGGCGGCGGCGCACGCCGCCGGACTGACCCGGAACGTGAGTCGACCCGACCTGCTGGTGGTCGGCGCGCTGCTGCACGACATCGGCAAGGGACGGCCGGGTGACCACAGCGTCGTCGGCGCCGGGCTGACCGCTGACATCGCCGCAGCGATGGGCTTCCCCGCCGCCGACGCCGATCTGCTCACCAGCGTTGTGCGCCACCACTTGCTGCTGCCCGACACCGCGGCGCGGCGCGACCCCGACGATCCAGCCACCATCGAGCGGGTCGCGGAGACCCTCGGCAACTCCGACGCCCTCGAGCTGCTGGTCGCCCTGGCCGAAGCCGACGGTGTGGCCACCGGCCCCACGGCCTGGACCCGGTGGAAGGCGCGTCTGGTCGGCCAGCTCGCCGACCGCGTCCTGGCCTTCATGGAGGGCAACGCCCCCGCCGGCGACCCGTTCGCCCTCTCGCCCGAGCAGCAGGCCCTGCTGCGCCGCGAGGGCGACCTCACCCTCACCGTCGGCCCGGACCCCGACGGCCTGCCCGACGCCGGCGTCGTGGTGGTCACCGGCGACGACCGGCACGGCCTGCTGGGCGCGGTGGCCGGGGTGGTCGCTCTGCACCGGCTCGACGTGCGCCGCGCCTCGGCCGTCGCCGACGCCGGACGAGCCGCCGTCGAACTCGCGGTCGCCCCCCGCCACGGTGACCCGATGCCCGCCTCGGCCCGCATGGGTGCAGACCTGCGCCGGGTGCTCGCCGGCGACCTGTCGGTGCAGGAACGTCTCGCCGAGCGGGAGCGGGCCTACGCCCGCGGCCGCCGCGGCAGCGCCGCCCCAGCGACGCTGCGGTTCGACGACCGGACGCCGGGTGCCACCGTCGTCGAGGTCCGCGCCGCCGACCGGGCCGGCGTCCTCTACCGGATGGTCGACGCGCTCGACCGCGCCGGGGTGCAGGTACTCACCGCGCTGGTCTCCAGCATCGGCCCGGACGTCGTGAACTCGTTCTACGTCCGAGGTCCCGACGGCGAGGCGCTGCCCTTCGGCGAGTTTCGCAACACGCTGCGCGAGACCGTGCTCGCGGGCCTCGATCCGGACTTCACGACGGAGCCGGGCCCGCCTACTGGTACGTGATGACCTCGGGCTGCGGCCGGAGAGCCATCACCTGCGACGGGCTCATCGCCGGCTTGTCGAGCACGGGGAAGACCTTGAAGCCGTTGCGGAACGGCGGGCGCATCTTGAGGGCGTTGTAGCCGCCGATCTTGAGACCGGGGCCGCCGACACCGTCCATGTGGAAGACGACGGAGAGCTCTGCGGGCACCTGCACCTGCTGGCGGTCCGGCACCATCTTGGCGGTGAACTGGTGCACCACGAACAGCTTCTGCGGCAGCTTGTTCGTCCGGACCAGCCCCACGAGGTAGCGCTCCACGGCGTTGATCTCGGCCGCGCTGGAGTGCCCGGTGCCGGCGTACGGACGGCTGCCGGGCGTCCGCCACTCGGGGTCGAGCCCGATGGCGACGTCGGGCTGGGACAGGTACTTCTCGTAGCGCTGCACCTGCGGCAGGAACTCGTCGGTGCCGGGCTGGAAGTCCAGCACCAGCAGCATCTTGTGCTTGCGGGCGGCGGCGAGGTAGCGGTCGACGCTGGCGTCGTCGAGCTTCAGGCTGTACGAGCCGTCGGGCCCGGGACGGCGGACGGCGTTGGTGGTGATCAGCTCCATCGCGGGCAGCACGGGGCGGCCGTAGGAGGCGTAGGCGTCGGCCTGCCGGTTGATGCGGTCCGCGGCGCCGTCGAGGTCGTTCGCGGGCAGCAGGCCGATCCCGCCCGGGTAGCCCTCGCCGTAGAAGGCGACCACGCGGTGGTCCGGAAGCACCCTCCGGCCGCCGCGGGGCAGCTCGGCTGGGGTGGTCGGAGGCGAGGTGTTCAGCGGCGGGGTGGCCGACGACGCAGCATGGGGGGAACTCGTCGCTGCCGCCGCTGTTGCCGGTGCGGGCGGCTTGTCCCCGCCCGACAACCCGCAGGCGGAGAGGGCGAGAAGCGTCAGCGCGACAACGGCGGCGGATCTGCGGGGCACGGGCAGCCAACCTACGCAAGCCCGCCCAGCAAGCCCGCCCGAGAAAAGGCCGACGGGTGCCGGTATGCTCGCACGGGCGTTCCACCAGCGATGGTGAGACGTTTGGGAGGCTTCGCCTAGCCTGGTCTATGGCGCCGCACTGCTAATGCGGTTTGGGGCTTCAACCCCATCCCGGGTTCGAATCCCGGAGCCTCCGCCCCGTATGGACAGTGTCACCGCGGACGGTGTCACCGATTGCGGTTCTCGGTGAACACGCCCCACAGCATGATGCCGAGCATCAGCAGCATGACGGACCCGAAGATGGCGATGCCGGCGATGATCTGGCTCCTGGTCACGTCACGTTCCTTCCCTGCGGGCACTATGTGAGTCGTGCCACGACCCCGCGCAGCTGTGATGGTTGTCCTGTTCGCCCTCGTCGCGCTGTTCGCCGCCAGCTGCTCGAGCGGTTCCGGTGGGGGGTCGTCCTCGTCGGCCGCGCCCGCTCCCCCCGCGCCCGCGGCTTCCGGTCCGGCGCTGCCGGTCGCCCATCCCACCGTCTGGCTGTGCAAGCCGGGGATGGCGAACAACCCGTGCGAGG
>JAVEDQ010000409.1 GCA_030840885.1 Frankiaceae bacterium | reverse complement strand
GATCATGAACACCGGCACGGGGCACCTCGCTTCGTCATGTCGAGCGGTTCGCCCGCGACCGCGCGGGCCGGCGCAGCATGTCATCGCTGTGTGCGACGGGCAACCTCCGCCGGCCCCGCGGAACTACGAGGTGAGCGAGCTCAACAACGCGTTCACGGTCGTCAGCTCCGTGGCGTTGTCAGGCTTGCTCTTGCGGACGCTCTTGAGCACGGCGTCGACCTGACCGTCCAGGGCGGTCCACTGCTCGGGGTTCTTGGCCTGCAGTGAAGGGGCGGCGTTGTCCCAGGCCGTCTCCAGGTCGTCGGCGCGAGCCGCGGCGTCCTTCTGCTGACCCGCCTGCACGAGACCGCGGATGTCGGTGCTGATGGCCGTGATGGGAGCGAGATCGGCCGCGGTGAGGGGCTGGGCCTGCTGGCCGGGCGCCAGTGAAGCCACCGGCGCCGGCGACTCGGCCAGAGCGGCGCCGCCGGTGTTCTGGCTGGCCGCTCTGCCCACGACGACGCCGGCCACCACGGCAGCGACCACCAGGCCTGCGAGGACGAGCAGTTCGCGGCGGGGGGTCGTCGGCCTGGGCTCCTTCTCCTGACCGACCGGGACGACATCCACCCGGGTGCGGGTCAGGTAGAACACGATGGCGGCGATGGCGACCAGGAAGATCAGGCTCGTGCCGAACAGCCCGAGACCCAGGCCACCCTCGGCCTGCGAGCGGCCGAGGTAGTCGCCGAGGTTGGCACCCAGCGGGCGGGTGAGGATGTAGGCCAGCCAGAAGGCGAGGACCGGGTTCGCACCCAGCCGCCAGCCCACGGCGATGACGGCGATGAGGGCGATCGGCAGCAGCACCGACTGCCCGGGCTGCCAGCCGGTGAGATCCAGGATCCAGTCGCCCGTTGCGGTACCCAGGGCAAAGGTCACGAGGACGGTGAGCCAGTAGAAGCTCTCGCGCGGGACGGTGTTGATGCTGTGGATGGACAGCGTGCGCTCGCGGGCGTACCAGATGCCGAACACCGCGACCAGGAGCAGGGTGAACACCGCGCTGCTCACGCTGAGCGGCACGCCGAGCTGGTCGGTCAGGATGTCGGTGTAGAGCGTGCCGGTGACGCTCACCAGTACGACCACGAGCCAGTACACCGTCGGCACGTACTGCGTCGTCCGGAACTGCACGCCCAGCGCGACGCCCAGCAGAACGGTGAAAAGAATCGCCGTGCCCCCGAGCCCGAAGCCCAGGGTGGTGTTGATGTAGTCCGCCAGCGACTCGCCCACGGTGGTGCAGAGGATCTTGATGATCCAGAAGTAGAGGGTGACCTCGGGGACCTTGTTGAGCATGGCTCGGGCGGTCCCCCGGCGGGGTGCGGCCTGGGCGACCGACGGCTGGGGCTGGCGGGGTGGGCGGGTCTGCTCTCCGGTCTGCTGGGTCACGGCTGGAGCTCCGGGTGGCGGTCGATGAGGATCGTCATGAGGCGACCGTGCCTGGGCTCTCCTGAAGGCCAGCTGAAGTCGGACGACTCACGAAAGGCGCGGCCCGGTCGATGCGCGCGATCGTCAGCGTGCCAGCACGGCGAAGAAATCACGTTGGTCGGCGGCGAGATAGCGGTCCGCCGGCCGGCTCATGGCGGGCACCAACTTCTCCCCCGTCGGCCCCCGCGGCCCCGGGCTGAACGCGTTGAACGTGACGAGTGCGGCGTGGATGTCGAGCTGCATCCCGACCACGGCTCCGGCGTGGGCGAGCGCCACCGCGATGTCGGTGAGATCGAGGTGGTCCCCGGCGACGTACAGCAGGCGACCGTCCGCCGTCGTCCCCAGCGCAGAGCGCCAGGTGTACTGCAGCTGATTGCGGTCGGTCCCCCACCGTCCGGCGGAGGACTCATGGAGCCCGGGGACAGGTCGGCCACCCTCGACGATCAGGTCCAGGTTCTGCCGAGCCGCGATGAGCCCCGGTGGCAGCGAAGGGCCACTGGTCCATCGTTCGACCGCAAGCCGGCCGCGGGCGTCGATGACCGCGGTGGCCAGTCCGTCGACGAGCGGCTTGCTCGTCCGGCCGTCCGCGGCGAAGCCGCCCTTGGTGTCACCGAACTTGAACCCTGCGTTGAAGGCGGCGACGAGGTGGGAGCGGTCACCGGGTGGGACTCGGGCCCCTTCCGGCCAGACGCCACCCGGGTCCCGGGTACCAGCGATGAGTTTGGTGCGCACGTCGTCCTGGGCGATCTCGGCGGCCGCAACGGTCGCCGACGTGCTGGTCGGATCGGGTCGGAACCACGTCGCCCACACGTACGGCCGACGCCCACGGCCGGTTCGCCCCAGCGCCTGCCACGCCCCTTCCCCATCCGCCGCCGGCGTCACGAGCGGAGCGATAGCCGCGGGTCGCCCCACGCCCGACACGTTCCTCGAGGCCGCCGGGGAGGCGAGCGGGACCATCGACCCAGCAGGCGGCGGGCCGGAGCCCGGCCGCTGCCGGGTGTAGTACCAGTCCTCGACCGTGTTCACGAGGGACGCTCCACCGTGCTCGCGGGTCCACTCCACGAGGCGCAACTTCCAACTGGCGCTGCCCGGATAGGTGAGCGACCGCTCCAACGAGACACCGACCGGGGTCAGGAGCGCGAGGACGATCGCGAGGACCAGTAGGCGCCGGGTGCGGCGTCGCACCGGGAAGACGTCGACCCGTCCGAGTGCCATTTCCGGACGGTGCGCCTCGGCTCCTGAAGGGAAGCTGAGCGCTTGCGCGGCGACCGCGGTGCTTTGCACATCTGGTGAGGCTTACCTAACCTCTGCTCATACACGTGGGAAGGAAGAACTGCAGTGAGCTTGTCGCACACCGTCCTGCTGGGTCTGATCGCAGGAGGCACGATTTTCCTCGGGCTGCCGGTAGGCAGACTGCGCCGGATGCCCCCCGGGCTCCGCGTGTTCCTCAGCGCGGTGGCCGTCGGCGTCCTGGTGTTCCTGGTGTGGGACGTCCTGTCGGCCGCGTGGGAGCCCTTGGACGCCGCGCTCGGCGACGTCCACGATCATGCGGGAGGCGGTGGCCGCGTCGCGGGCTACGGCCTGATCTTCGCCGTCGGGTTGTCGGTCGGACTCCTCGGCCTCGTGGGTTACGAGCACTGGTTGAAGCGCCGCAGCGCCAGCCTGACCAGGAACTTCGGTCCGGGAGCGATGTCGGCGGGCGAGCTCACGGCTCGGCGTGCCGGTATCGCGACGTGGTCACCCGCTCGCCGGATGGCGCTGCTCATCGCCATCGGCATCGGTCTGCACAACTTCGCCGAGGGACTTGCGATCGGCCAGTCGGCGGCCAAGGGCGACATCGCTCTGGCGACCCTGCTGGTAGTCGGCTTCGGCCTGCACAACGCGACCGAAGGGTTCGGCATCGTCGCTCCGCTCGCGGGTGGGGACGACCGGCCGTCCTGGGCGTTCCTGGCCGCGATGGGCGTCGTCGGGGGCGGTCCTACCTTCGTCGGCGCCGCCCTCGGTCACGGGTTCACCAGCGAGCCGGTCAGCGTCGCCTTCCTCACGCTGGCCGCAGGCTCGATCCTCTACGTCGTCATCCAACTGCTCGGGGTCGCCGCGAAGGCCAAGCGGCCCGAGCTCGTCGCGTCCGGGTTGCTGCTGGGGTTGCTGGCGGGCTTCGCCACCGATGCCGTCGTGACGCTCGCCGGCGTCTGACCTCCCGACGGGCTGAGTCCGAACGACAGGCTGGGTCCGAACGGCAGGCTCCGAACCGTTACCAACGAGGCGTTCACACTGTCGACAGCATCACCGCGTCAGACTGCGCGCTGACCCTTCAGGTCATCCGGGGGCGACGAGCAGAGGAGCCGAGTATGCGACTCCTCGTCGTCGACGACGAACGCGAACTCGCGGCCACGCTGGCGGACGGGCTCGAGGCCGAGGGGTTCAGCGTGGACATCGCGCACGACGGCGTAACAGCTATGGCCCTGACCGACGGGCGCGCCTACGACCTCATACTGCTGGACCTGATGCTGCCGCAGGGCAATGGCTATCAGGTCTGCGAGGCATTGCGTGCCCGCGGTGACCACACCCCGATCCTCATGCTCACCGCCAAGGACGGGGAGTACGACGAGGCGGAGGCACTCGACCTCGGTGCCGACGACTACCTGACGAAACCGTTCTCGTTCATCGTGCTGCTGGCGCGGATGCGCTCCCTCCTGCGCCGGCGGCAGGGCGAGCCGGTGCCAGTCCTCGCCGCCGGCGCCCTTCGCCTCGACCCGGCGGCGCGGCGGTGCTGGGTGGGCGACATCGAGGTCACCCTGACTGCGCGGGAGTTCGCCCTGCTGGAGTTCCTGCTGCGCCGTAAGGGCGAGGTCGTCAGCAAGACCGAGATCGTCCAGCACGTCTGGGACGCCCACTTCGGCGGAGACCTGAACGTGGTCGAGGTCTACGTCGGGCACCTCCGGCGGAAGATCGACCACCCCTTCGCGAGGTCCTGCCTCCAGACCGTGCGCGGCGCGGGCTACCGGCTCATGGATGCCCCGGCATGAGGCGTCCCGCGACGGTGCGCGGACGGACCACCCTGCTCGCCACCGGCGTCGTCGCCCTGGCGCTCGCCGTTGCCGGCTGCGCATTCGTCCTGCTGCTGCAGCGCACCCTCACCCGCAACATCGACGACACGCTTGCCGCTCGTGCCGACGACGTGACGGCGCTGCTGGCAGCAGGAGCGTCACCGACCCAGGCCATGGGTAGCCGGCGGGACGACTTCTACGTCCAACTCGTGGGACCGGATCAGAAGGTCCTCGCGAGCAGCTCGACGGAGCCCGAAAGCCCGCTGCTGACGGTGCCGCCCTCGAGCGGCAGGCCGATGACGGCCTCCGACCTCCCGATCGGCGAGGAGGGCGAGGACTTCCGCGTGACGTCGCGGACCGTTCAGACCCCGTCGGGACCGACGACGCTCACCCTCGCCGCCTCGCTCGAGCCGGTCGAGCAGACCCTGTCCGCGGCCGTCCCGCAGCTGCTCATCGGGTTGCCTGCTCTGCTCGCGGTCGTCGGCCTGACGACCTGGTACATGACCGGCCGCGCCCTGCGCCCGGTGTCCGCGATCCGTCGGCAGCTGGCGGCGATCTCGAGCCAGGATCTTGCGGCCCGGGTCCCCGAACCGCCCACGCGCGACGAGATCGCCGAACTCGCCCGGATGATGAACGGCCTGCTCGGCCGGCTAGAAGCCGCCCACGCGCAGCAGCAGCGCTTTATCGCCGACGCCTCCCACGAGCTCCGCGGGCCGTTGACCACCCTGCGGACGAAGGCCGAGATCGCGATCGCCCACCCCGAGCGGACCGACTGGCCGCACACCACAACGACGTGGCTCCATGAGATCGAGCGGCTCTGCGCCCTCGTCGACGACCTGCTGGTGCTCGCCCGCACCTCCGACGCCCCCGAGCGGCGGCGCGACGACGTGGACCTCGGCGACCTCCTCCTTCTGGAAGTAGAGCGCCTGCAGGAGCGAGGTAGCCGCCGGGTGGAGATCGGGCGCGTCGATGTCGCATGCGTCCGGGGGGATCGCGGGGCACTCGGGCGGCTGCTGCACAACCTCGGCGCCAACGCCGACCGGCACGCCCGCGGCAGGGTTCGCCTGCACCTGCAGGCCGAGGACGGGGTCGCGGTCCTGGACGTCGACGACGACGGCCCGGGCATCCCGGTGCCCGACCGCGAGCGGGTGTTCGAGCGCTTCGTGCGTCTGGACGACACCCGGACCCGCTCGACGGGCGGCTCCGGGCTCGGGCTCGCCATCGCCCGCGAACTCGCCGCGGTGCACGACGGAACGCTTGTCGTCGGCACCAACGAGTGGGGTGGCGCTCGGCTGCGACTACGGCTCCCCCTGCAGGCGTCGGGCTTCCCGGCCTATCAGGCGAGCAGCGCTGCCGCGGCGCGTAAGGCGAGCCGGTAGGAGTCGAAGCCGAGACCCGTGATGGTTCCCCGGGCGACCTCCGAGATCACCGAGTGGTGGCGGAACTGCTCTCGCGCCGCGGTCTGCGAGAGGTGCACCTCGACGAGCGGCCCGGTGAGGGCCGCGCAGGCGTCACGCAGGGCGTAGGAGTAGTGGCTCCACGCCCCGGGGTTTAGCACGACGGCGACACCGGCATCGGCGGCGTCGTGCAGGTAGTGGATCATCTCGGTCTCGTCGTCGGTCTGCCGAACGTCGACGACGACGCCGAGTTCGGCTGCCGTCGCCCGGACCACGTCCTCGAGCTCCTGATAAGTGCCGAGACCGTAGACGCCGGTCTCGCGCGTGCCGAGCCGGCCGAGGTTCACACCGGAGAGGACCCACACGTCCGCTTTCTCGCGGGCGGGCGACGAACGGGTGAATCCGATGCTCACTGTGTCATCTCCGGCGTTCCGCCTCCGAGATTGTCGCTCGCTCCGGAAAGCTCCGAGTAGGCGGCGGTGAGCAGGCCCGGGTCGGGGTCCTCCAGCATGATCGGTTTGGCGAGGCCGGCGAGGGCGACGAACCGGAGCCGGTTGCCGCGGGCCTTCTTGTCGACGCGCATCGCGTCGAGCAGTGCCGGCCAGCGTTCCTGCGGGTAGCTCACGGGCAGCCCGATGGAGGACA
>JAVEDQ010000327.1 GCA_030840885.1 Frankiaceae bacterium | reverse complement strand
AACGGGCTCGAGGAGCGCGACATCCAGGTCCGCGGCTATGCCTTGCGGCTGCCCCTGGACCTGCTGCTCGTCGCGTCCGCAAACCCCGAGGACTACACCAACCGCGGCCGGATCATCACGCCGCTGAAGGACCGCTTCGGCTCCGAGGTCCGCACCCACTACCCGCTGCGCCTCGACGACGAGCTCGCCGTCATCGGGCAGGAGTCGGTGCTGTCGTGGCGGCATCCCGGTGTCGAATCAGGGGGCGACACCGACTCGGACGCCCCCAACGGCGGCTCGGTCGTCCCCGAGTTCCTGCTCGAAATCATCGCCCGTTTCACCCGCGCGGTGCGCGAGGCACCGCAGGTCGACCAGCGCTCCGGCGTCTCAGCCCGCCTGGCCGTCGCCGCCGCCGAGACGGTCGCCGCGTCCGCGGTGCGGCGCGCAGCGGTCACCGGTGAGTCCGAGCCCGTCGCCCGGGTCACCGACCTCGCGGCCATGATCCCGGCGGTGCGCGGCAAGGTCGAGTTCGACTCCCTCGAGGAGGGGCGCGAGCTCGACATCCTCGCCCACCTGCTCAAGCGAACGGTCGCGGACACCTTCCGCGCCCGACTCGCCGGAGTCGACCTCTCCGGCCTGCAGAAGCGCGTCGAGTCCGGCGGCCAGATCGAGACCGGCGACCTGGTACCGGCGACGGCGCTGCTTACCGCGATCGGCCCGGTGCCGGGCCTTGCGCAGTTACTCACCCGCCTCGACCTCGACGGTGCGGAGAGCCCCGGCATCGCCGCGTCCGCGCTCGAGTTCGCCCTCGAGGGCCTGCACCTGCACCGCCGCTTGTCCAAGGAGGAACTCCCCGGGCGGACGGTCTACGGATGACCGCGGGAGCGCCAGCATGAGCAGCCTGCCCGGCTACCGCTACGGGCCGTGGGACGGCGGGCCCGACCCGCTCGCGTCGCCCTTCGACGTCGGCGGCGCGCTCGACGAGATGGGCGACTCGATCCTCGACGGGCGCAGCCCGCGCGAGGCACTCGACGACCTGCTGCGGCGTGGGACGCAGGACCGCAAGGGGCTCGACGAACTGCGCCGGGCCGTCGAGAAGCGACGCCGCGAGGCCCGGGACCGCGGCCGCCTCGACGGCACCCTCGAGCAGGTCAAGGAGCTGCTGGAGACGGCCAAGGACGCCGAGAAGCGAGAGCTGTTCCCGGACCCGTCCGACGACGCCCGCATGCGCGAGATGAACCTCGCGACGTTGCCCGACGACCCCGCCCGGGCGGTACGGCAGCTCGCCGACTACGACTGGCGGTCCGAGGAGGCACAGCAGGCCTACGACGAGATCAAGGACCTCCTGCAGAAGGAGGTCCTCGACTCGCAGTTCAAGGGCATGAAGAACGCGCTGCAGAACGCCTCCCCGGAGGACATGCAGCGCGTCAAGGACATGATGGCGGACCTGAACTCGATGCTCGAGGCGGACGCCCGCGGCGAGGACACCGACCAGCAGTTCGCCGACTTCATGGACAAGCACGGCGAGTTCTTCCCGGAGAACCCGCAGTCGCTGGAGGAGCTCACCGACGCCCTCGCCCGCCGCGCTTCGGCCGCCGAGCGGCTGATGCGCAGCCTTTCGCAGGAACAGCGGCAGGAGCTCGCGGACCTGATGTCCACCGCGATGGAGGACCTCGGTCTGCAGGCCGAGATGTCCCGCCTCTCGGAGGCGTTGCGTGGTGCCCGACCCGACCTCGACTGGGGCGGCAAGCGGGGCCGCGGCTCCCGGGAGCGGATGACCGGCGAGGACCCGCTCGGGCTCGGCGAGGCCACCGACGCGCTCGAGGAGCTCGCCGAACTCGACGAGCTGGCCGGCGCGCTGAACCAGGACTACCCCGGCGCGTCGCTCGAGGACGTGGACGCCGACGCGGTGGCCCGCGCCCTGGGTCGTTCGGCGGTCGACGACCTGAAGGCGCTGCAGGAACTCGAACGCGAGCTCGAGCGGCAGGGCTATCTGAACCGCCGCAACGGTCAGCTCGAGCTGACGCCGCGAGCGGTACGCCGCCTCGGCGCGTCCGCGCTGACGAAGGTGTTCAAGAACCTCGATGCCCGCGGGCGGGGCGCGCACGACGTGCACGACGCCGGCTCCGCCGGTGACCTGACCGGCTCGAGCCGGGAGTGGCGGTTCGGCGACGAGCAGCCCCTCGACGTCGTCCGCACCGTGCGCAACGCCGTGCTGCGACGGGCCGGCGAAGGTGCGCGTCCGGGCAGCGCGGTCCGGCTGGCGGTCGAGGACTTCGAGGTCGCCGAGACCGAGCGCCGCACCACGGCGGCGGTGTGCCTGCTGGTCGACCTGTCCTACTCGATGGCGTTGCGCGGCACCTGGGGTATCGCGAAGTCCACGGCGCTGGCGCTGCACAGCCTCATCACCACGCAGTACCCGCAGGACAAGCTGCACGTCATCGGCTTCTCCGACTACGCGCGGCAGCTGAATCCGACCGAACTCGCCGGCCTCGACAGCGAGATGGTGCAGGGCACCAACCTGCAGCACGCGCTGCTGCTCGCCGGCCGGCAGCTGGCCAAGTACCCCGATGCCGAGCCGGTGGTGCTGGTGGTCACCGACGGCGAGCCCACCGCGCACCTGCTGCGCGACGGAACGCCCTGGTTCCACTGGCCGGCGATGCCGGAGACGCTGGAGCTGACCCTCGCCGAGGTCGACAAGCTCACCCGCCGCGGCGCGACCATCAACGTCTTCATGCTCGACGACGAGCCGCGGCTGGTGGAGTTCGTCGAGGAGGTCGCGCACCGCAACGGTGGACGGGTCTTCTCACCGGACGCCGAGAACCTCGGTTCGTACGTGGTGCAGGACTACATGCGCTCCCGCGCCGGACGCCGCGCGCGCGCCTGAGCTGCACCCCCGATCGGATGCGCCTTCCTGTGGTTGTCGAGCAGGTCCGGCCGGAGATCACCTACGACCTGCGGGCCCGCGTGCTCCGGCCCGGCCTTCCGCCTGTTCGGGCGCGGTTCCCGGGCGATGCCGCGGCGGACGCCACGCACTACGCGGCCTACGACCGGGCCGACCGGGTCGTCGGGGTCGTCGCGGTGCTGCCCGAACCGACGCCGTCCGGGCTCGCTGGGCATCGACTCCGCGGGATGGCGGTGCACCCCGACGAGCGGGCCTCTGGCGTCGGGGCGGCGCTGCTCGTCCGGGTGTTCGACGGTGTCGCCCGCCTCGGCGGCGGCCTGCTCTGGTGCCAGGCGCGCATCGCCGCCCGCGGCTTCTACGCCCGGGCCGGCTTCATCGAGGTCGGCGA
>JAVEDQ010000470.1 GCA_030840885.1 Frankiaceae bacterium | reverse complement strand
CTCCGGCGAGGCCGGCCGCCGCGACCGCCCCGGCACCACCGGCACCGAGCACGCCTAGGCCGTGCGCGTCGTCGACGAGCAACAGGGCGTCGTGCCGGCGGCAGACGCTGGCGAGTTCGGCCAGCGGAGCCGGGTCGCCGTCGGCGGAGAACACCGAATCGCTTAGCACGATCGCCGGCTGCCCCGGTCGACGCGAGGTCAACGCCATCTCGACGGCCGAGACCGACCGGTGCGGCACGACCGCGACTTCGGCCCGGGAGAGCCGGCAGGCGTCGACGAGCGAGGCGTGATTCCGGGCGTCGGAGACCAGCAGCGTGGTCGGTCCGGCCAGCGCGGTCACGACCCCGAGGTTGGCCGTGTACCCCGAGGAGAAGACCAGCGCCGCACGGAACCCGACGTGGGCGGCGAGCGTCGCCTCGAGCTCCGCGTGCAACGTCGTCGTACCGGTGACGAGACGGCTGCCGGTCGAGCCGGCTCCCCACGTGCGCAGCGCGTCGACCCCGGCCGCGACGACCTCGGGATGCCTGGCCAGGCCCAGGTAGTCGTTGCCGGCCAGATCGAGCACGGGCGCGTCCGCCGCCCGCGGCCGGAGGTGGCGTCGCAGCCCGGCCGTCGAGCGCTGGGCCTCGACGTCCGCGAGTCCCCGCAGTGCGCCCGGGAGGTCCGTCACCCCACGACCTCCCGGACCGCGTCGACGACGACGGAGCCGAGCAGATCGATGTCGGCGTCGCCCATGGCCAACGGCGGCATGAGGACGACGACGTCGCCGAGCGGCCGGATGAGCACACCCTGCGCGCGGGCACGACGGCAGACCTCGAATCCCGTCCGCGTCTCCAACGACGCGACCTCGATGCCGGTCATGGTGCCGCAGCGGCGAATGTCGACCACACCGTCGAGTGCTCGGAGCGGCTCGAGGATCGCACCGAGCCGATCACCGGCGCGAGCGGCCGCCGCCACCGTGCCCCGCGCTTCCATCAAGTCGAGGTTGGCGATCGCGGCGGCGCAGGCCAGCGGGTTGCCGGTGTAGGTGTGGCCGTGGAAGAAGGTGCGGCCCGACTCCGGCGACCCGAGGAACGACTCGTAGACCGCCTCGTTGGCGAGCACCGCCGACAGCGGCAGGTACCCGGCGGTCACGCCTTTGCCGAGGGTGAGCAGGTCGGGTGTGACGTCGGCGTGCTCGACGGCCCACATCCGTCCGGTGCGTCCGAGGCCGGTCGCGACCTCGTCGGCGAGCATGAGCGCGCCGTGGCGGGTGCACAACTCGCGGACGCCGCGGAGGAAGGTGGCGTCGTGGGTGAGCATGCCGCCGGCGCCCTGCACCATCGGCTCCACCGCGACCGCGCAGACCCGCTCGCCCTCGGCGTCGAGGATCCGTTCCAGTTCGGCGAGCGACGCCTCGGCTCCCGAGCGCGCGAAGGCGGGCGAGGCGATCGAGCGCGTCTCGAGCAGGATCTGCCGGTAGGTCGCGTGGAAGGTGTCGATGGCCCCGACGCTCACCGCACCCAGCGTGTCGCCGTGGTAACCCTCGCGGACGCCGACGAACAGGGGCCGGTCCTCGCCCCGCTGCGCGGCCGACTGGTAGGCCATCTTCAGGGCGGCCTCGACGGCGGTCGCCCCGTCCCCGCAGTAGAAGACGCGGCTCAGCCCGGGCGGCGCGGTGGCCAGCAGCTTCTCGGCGAGCACGATCCCGGGCTCGTGGGTGAGACCGAGGAACGTCGAATGGGCGATCCGGTCGAGCTGCGCGCGGACCGCGTCGTCGATCTCGGGAACCCGGTGGCCGTGCACGCTGACCCACAGCGACGAGACCCCGTCGAGGTAGCCGCGGCCGTCGACGTCGTAGAGGTACATCCCCTCGGCCCGCTCGACGACCAGCGGATCGTCGGTCGGCCAGCCGGCGTGCTGCGTGAACGGGTGCCAGACCGACGCCAGATCCCGGGCGACCAGGCCGGCGGACGAACTCATGGATCGAGTCAACCACCGCGGGAGCGCCGCGGCGGCGATCGGAGGACGAGGCCTCTGGCACGCTCGGACCATGACCGCGCTGGTGGACCTGCTGATCGCCGCCGCCGGTCTCGGCCCTGCCGAGCGGGGGCGCCTGCAGACCCTGGTGCAGGAGTGGGGCCTGCTCGCCGACCTGTCGTTCGCCGACCTCCTTCTCTGCGTCCCGGTGCCGGACGGCGGGCCCGGAGCCGATGAGTTCCTCGTCGTCGCCCAGATCCGTCCCGCGACCGGACCGACGGTGCATCCCACCGACCTGTTCGGGACGACGCTGCGCCGCGAGAGCCTCACCACGGCATGGCGCGAGCAGCGGGTGGTCCGGGAGGGCGAACCCGAGTACTCCGACGACGTCCCGGTGCGGGTCGAGGCCATCCCGGTGCCGGCATCGGCCGGGGGTGCGCCCATCGCCGTGCTCGTCCGCGACACCAACCTCGCGGCGACCCGGGGGCCGAGTGCGCTCGAGGTCGCCTACCTGCGGTGCGCGAACGCGCTGGTCCGCATGGTCAACCACGGCCGGTTCCCGTTCCCCCCGGCCGCCGAAGGTGCCCTGGAGACGCCGCGGGTCGGCGACGGCGTCGTGCGCCTCGACGAACACGGCGTCGTCGACTTCGCGAGCCCCAACGCCGTCTCCTCCTACCGCCGGCTCGGCTACCTCGGCAACCTCACCGGCGAGCGGCTCCGGCAGGTGCATGACGGGTTGCGCCTCGAGGGCCGCTCACCCGAACGGCGCGGGGTCGAGGCTGCGGCCGGGCTGGGGTTGCCGCAGGACGACGAGCTCGCCGCGGGTGGTGTCGTCGTCTTGTTACGGGCCATCCCGCTGCTCGACGGTGCCGACCTCGGGACGCTGGTGCTCGCCCGGGACGTCAGCGAGCTGCGCCGGCGCGAGGCCCAGCTGCTGAACAAGGACGCCACGATCCGGGAGATCCATCACCGGGTGAAGAACAACCTGCAGACAGTGGCGGCGTTGCTCCGGCTGCAGGGCCGGCGGATGCGGGAGCCGGCGGCGAGTGAGGCGCTGCAGGAGTCGGTGCGCCGCGTCACCTCGATCGCCCTGGTCCACGAGATCCTCTCGCAGTCGCTCGAGGAGTCCGTCGCGTTCGACGCGATCGCCGACCAGCTCGCGAAGTCGACCCTGGACGTGGCCACCACCGGACGCCGGCCCTCGGTCCGCCGAATCGGCTCGTTCGGCACGCTGGCCGGGCAGGCGGCGACCCCGCTCTCGCTCGTGTTGAGCGAGCTGCTGCAGAACGCCGTCGAGCACGGCGGCAGTGAACGGATCCGCCTCTACGTGCGACGCGACGCCGGAGCGTTGGAGATGCGGCTCGTCGACGACGGCCGCGGGCTGCCCGCCGACTTCGACCCGGAGACGTCGGACCGGCTCGGGCTGCAGATCGTCCGCTCGCTGGTGGTCGGCGAGCTGCGCGGCAGCTTCGTCCTCCAGGAACCGGAGCGCGACGGCGACGCCGCCGGCGGCCCCGGCGCGGAGGCCGTCGTCCGCGTGCCGTCGCTGGAGATCATCGGGCGACGCTGAACGGCTCAGGGGCTCAGTGGCTCAGTGGCTCAGTGGCCGCTCCCTCCGAGGACGGGTACCGGGACAACCTGGCGCCGCCGCGCGGCGCGGCGCTCGTCCTCGCTGAGCCCGCCCCAGACGCCGGAGTCCTGACCGGACTCGACGGCCCAGCTGAGGCAGTCCGACGTCACGGAGCAGCGCCGGCAGACGGCCTTGGCCGCCGCGATCTGCGCCTCGGCAGGACCGTTGGCACCGATGGGGAAGAACAGCTCCGGGTCCTGGTCCCGACAAAGGGCTTCGTGGCGCCAATCCATGCTGTCTCCTCAGCCGTAGCGAGTGATGCGCAGGTCCTGTCGATCGGCTGCCACAAGCTCCGCCGCATCGTTCGAGGCGGCGCAGCGTGCTCGGCCATTGTGACGCTGCGTGTCCGTCCGGCCCCCCGGAGAACGTGCCGCGCCGGTTACGAACATGTCACCGCGAACGTGGTGATGCAATACACGAAAGGGGCTATAGCCGCCGATGCCGGCCAATCGTGACCCAACTCACGCTGGGCTGGGGAACACGGGGAGTCACCGATAGCCGTAGACGAGCCGCTCGGGATGTCTTTGGAAGGATGAGCACGTGCTCGTTCTCGGTCATCGTGGTTCCCGTGTGCCCGGGCCCGAGAACACGCCCCAGGCAGCCCGTGCCGCCCTCGAGGGGGGAGCGGACGGATTCGAGCTCGACGTCCGGCGGAGCCGCGATCTGCAGCTCGTCTGCGTCCACGACCCCTTCACGGGCAGTGACCACGGCCCGCGGCAGACGGTGGTGGAGACCGACGCCGCGCAGCTGGGTCTGCCGGGCATCGCGGAGATGCTCGACGCCGCCGACGGAGGGCGGGTCGTTCTCGAGGTCAAGAACAATCGGCGGCAACCCGATTACGACGGGCGACGGGCGACCACCGCACGACTGCTCGCGGCACTGCTCGACGAGCGCCGCTCCGCGGGTGCCACCGACGACGTCGTCGTCTCGAGCTTCGACCACATCGCGCTCGTCGTCGCCCGCGCCGCCGGTGAGCGCACCGCGCTGCTGACCGTCCCCGGCATCCCGGTGACCACGGGGTTGCGGCTGCTGCTCCGGGGCGGTCACGCGGAGCTGCACGCGCACGTCTCGGCGTTGCCGAAGGGGATGCCGCGCCGGGCCGCCGCCGCGGTCGCCCGCGCGCACGACGCCGGGATCTCGCTCATCGTCTGGACGGTGACGAGTACGACCCACGACCTGCGCCTCCGGGACGTGGGCGTCGACGGCTTGATCTGTGACGACCCGGCCGACGTGGTGCGAGCTCTCAGCCGATGACGCGCAGGGCGTTCGGCACCGAGGTCAGCGTGACGTGCTGCCGCACGGGCAGTGGCTCGCCGTCGGCCTGGAACGGCAGCGGTCGATCCGAGGAGAGCGTCAGCTCGGACATATCGTGCAGCCGGAGAACCCGCTTGCCGCGCGGGTCGGCATCGCGGGCGAACAGCTGGGCGACGTGCCGCAGCGTCTGGGCGGTGCGCAGCCGCGTCATACCGAACACGTCGAGGCCGCGTTCGAACGACGCCTGCGGGCACGGGCGCACCGGTGCGTTGCCGAAGTAGGTCCAGGGGTCGGCGTTGCACACCAGGGCCAGGAACAGCTGCTGCGGCCCGTCGAGCCCGGGAGCGTCCAGCGTGATGGCGGGACGGCGACGATCGGTGCCGAGGTAGTAGCGCAGGACGGCGCTGCGTACGTAGAGGGCGGTCGTCGCCTTGCGACCCGCGGGCCGACGGTGGTCGACGCGGCGCACGACGTCGGCGTCGAGCCCGAGACCGGCCTTGAAGCCGAACCAGCGGTCGCCCTC
>JAVEDQ010000285.1 GCA_030840885.1 Frankiaceae bacterium | reverse complement strand
CGCGGCGACGGTCGTGGGTGATTGCTCGGTCATGTGACCTCGAGACGTCAGTGGAGCAGGCCGGTGGTCCTCCGTCCCATCGGCAGGGGCCTGCTCGGGTCGAGGGCGCCTGAGCCTGAGATCAGCGGTCTCCACGGGGCGGCAGGAGCTGCGCCGGGACACCGACTGCTGTGTAACCGGGGGGAACGTCCCGGGTCACGACCGCGTTGGCGCCGACGCGTGCCCCGGCACCGACGGTGACGCCCTCGATGATCTTGGCGCCGGGTCCCACCCATGCGCCCTCGCCGATCGCAGCATCCCGGGCAATGGTCACCTGGTGGTAGATCGTGGCGAAGGCGCCGATGTGCGCGCTGACCGAGACGACCAGACCGCGAGCTCCGTGCGCCAGGATGACGCCGGGTCCGACGGGACATTCCGCGGGGAGCTCGGCCCCGGCCACGATCTTGACCACCAGTAGGTCGACGAGACGGTAGACCGGCCAGAGGATGCGACGGGCCGGAGATGTCAGTGCCACGCGTCCCAGCCGGTGTACGGCGAGGACCACGGAGGCGATGCCGTGGCTGCTCTGCTGTCGACGCGCGTCTGTCACCACGCCGTCCACCTCCTGGGTCGTCAGGTCACGGGCTGAGAAGAACGAGAAAGCCCGACGGGCGCGCAGCCCGTCGGGCATCTCGATCCAGGATTCAGACGTGGGAAGGGCTGTGCACGGTGTTCCACGACGCCGGGACGGTGACCCGGCTGCCGGTCATCTGGTCGTAGATCCACGCGTAGGTGCGCTCGAGCCCGCTGCGCAGGCTGATCGAGGGCTCCCAGCCGTAGATGTCCTGGATCATCGTGTTGTCGCTGTTGCGGCCTCGGACGCCCTGCGGCGCGGAGAGGTCGTGGTTGCGGCGCACGGTGATGTCGGCGATGCCGGAGACGATGTCGACGAGCTGGTTGATGCTCACGAGCTCGCTACTGCCGAGGTTCACCGGTTCCGGCGACTCCCCCGCGGTGATCATCTGGGTGCCGCGGACGCAGTCGTCGACGTACATGAAGCTGCGGGTCTGCAGACCGTCGCCCCAGATCTCGATCGAGTGGTCGCCGGAGAGCTTCGCGGCCGCGACCTTTCGGCAGATGGCGGCGGGCGCCTTCTCGCGGCCACCCTGCCACGTGCCGTGCGGACCGTAGACGTTGTGGTAGCGCGCGGTGCGGGTCTGCAGCCCGAAGTCCTCGAGGAAGTGACGGGCCATGCGCTCGGAGAACAGCTTCTCCCAGCCGTAGCCGTCCTCGGCCTGCGCCGGGTAGGCGTCGGCCTCGGCCAGCGCCGTCACGTCGGGCGAGGTCTGCTTGCCGGCGGCGTAGACGCAGGCCGACGAGGCGTAGAAGAAGCGCTCCACACCGGCGTCGCGGGCGGCGACGAGCAGGTGGGTGCTGGTCAGGACGCTGAGCATGCACAGCGCCTTGTTGGTCTCGATGAAACCCATGCCGCCCATGTCGGCGGCGAGGTTGTAGACCGTGCCGACGCCTTCGGACGCGGAGTGCGCCGAGCGCAGCTCGGAAAGGTCGGCGACGCGGTTGTCGGCGTCGGGGTGGACCTGGTACCACTCGGCGAACGGCTTGCGGTCAACGGCGCGGACGTCGAGGCCTTGGCGCAGCAGGTCGGCCACGAGGTGGCCGCCGATGAAGCCGCCGCCCCCGGCGACGAGAACGGTGGGAGTTGCTGAAGACATGGCCTTAGCCCTTCTGGTTGACGGCGACGGGGGGCTCGGCGGCGCCGCCGGTCCGCTGGGTGGGGACGAGCGGACGGGGCCCGGCGGCCGCGTCACGTGCGAGGCCGGCGAGAAAGACGGTGTTGCCGACGAGGTAGCGGCGCCAGAGCCGACGTGGCTCGGTCGCCAGGCGGAAGGCCCATTCCAAGCCGTGGTCCTGCAGAAACGCGGGTGCCATCGGCTTCGTGCCGGCGTGGAAGTCGAACGCGGCGCCGACGGCGAGCAGTGGCATGCCGAGCACCGGTGCGGCCTCGCGGCAGAAGCGGTCCTGGCGGGGCGAGCTGATGCCCACCCACACGATGTGCGCATCGGCGGCGCGGAGCCGGTCGGCGAGCTCCCGCTGCTGCTCGGGGGCGACGTCACCGAACGGCGGTGACTCGATGCCCGCGATCTGCAGCCCGGGGATCTGCTCGGTCAGGTTGGCGGCGAGCGCCTCGACGACCTCGGGCGTGGAGCCGTAGAGGTAGTGCCGCAGGCCGGCTTCGACGCCGAGCCGCATCACGTCGATCATCAGCGTGGGGCCGTAGACGCGTTCGTCCATGACCTCGTGCCCGGCACGGCGACCGGCCCACGCGACGGGGAAGCCGTCGGCGAAGTTGTAGGTCGAGTCGTTCAGCAGCTCGCGGTAGCTCTCGTCGCGCATGGCGACGGAGAGGTTGTTGGCGTTGCACAGGTGGACTGCGGCGGACCGCCGGGCGACGGCGAGGTCCCGGACAGCGGCCGCGGCCTGCGCGGGACCCATGGGGTCGATGCGCACGCCGCAGCAGACGAACGCGGCCTGCTGCTGGTTCGGTGGGGAGAGTACGGGTGCCATGAGGCCTCCGACAGATCGAGGATCTTCTTCGGATCTGTCGGCCTTGACGGGGCTCCGGTGAGCGACGAGCCGTCACCCGAACGGATGACGGAGCGTCATACGCTCCCGGTCGGGCGCGGTTCGGTCAGCGGTTGTGCAGCCAGCCGGCCAGAGCCGGCGACTCGTCGGGGGCGAGGTCCTTGATGCGGCGGGCCGGCACGCCCGCGTACAGACCATCGGCGGCGCACCGGCCTGTGACCACTGCTCCCGCGGCCACGACCGCGCCCGGGCCGACCTCGGCGCCGGGGAGGAGTATGGCGCGGGCGCCGATCCACGCGCCTGCCCCGACGGCAATGGGCGCTGAGACGACGGCGGCGGCACGCTGTCTCGAGTCACCGAGTGCGTGCGACGACGTGCAGAAGAGGACATCCGGTCCGACGGCTGCGCCGTCGCCGATGGTGATGTTCGCGCTTCGATCGATCACGACGCCCTCGTTCACCATGCACCTGTCGCCGATCACCAGCCGACCATCGCCGGAGAGCAGGAAACGGATATGGGGGTAGAAGTTCGACGAGCCAACGGAGAGGCCGAGTCGGCGGTAGAGCCGGGACCGCAACGGCCGCGGGACGACAGCGGAACCCGCTATGACGTTGAACAGGAGGTGACGTCCGCAGAAGCGGACGTCCCTGCGCAGCGTGCGGAGAACGCCCCGCCCCCGCTCGCCCCGTGGCGTCACACGTTCTCGCGGAACCAGTCGATGGTCAGCTTCAGCCCATCGCGGACGTGCACCTTCGGCTCCCAGCCGAGCACCTCGCGAGCCAGCGTGATGTCGGGCTGGCGGATCATCGGGTCGTCGGTGGGCCGCGGGATGAAGGTGATCTCCGACGTCGAGCCGGCGATCTCCCGAACCAGCTCGGCGATCTCGAGCACCGACAGCTCGTGCGGGTTCCCGATGTTCATGGGCCCGGCGTGGTCGGAGAGCAGCAGCCGGACGATGCCGTCGACCTCGTCGTCGACGTAGACGACAGAGCGGGTCTGGCTGCCGTCGCCGGCGACGGTGATGGGCTTGTTTGCCAGCGCCTGCGTCGCGAAGGCGGGAATGGCGCGGCCGTCGTTCGGGCGCATCCGCGGGCCGTAGGTGTTGAAGATCCGCAGGATGCAGGTGTCGACGCCGTGGTGGCGCCGGTAGGCCATCGTCACGGCCTCGGCGAAGCGCTTCGCCTCGTCGTAGACGCCGCGGGGACCGACCGGGTTGACGTTGCCCCAGTA
>JAVEDQ010000277.1 GCA_030840885.1 Frankiaceae bacterium | reverse complement strand
ACGACCAGGTCGTCGACGACCATCCCCACCAGGTCGAGCCCGACCGTGTCGTGCTTGTCCATGGCCTGCGCGACGGTCAGCTTGGTGCCGACACCGTCGGTCGAGCTCGCGAGCAACGGCCGCTTGTACCGCTCGACGTCGAGGGCGAACAGCCCGGCGAAGCCGCCGAGGTCGCCGAGCACCTCGGGGCGGCGGGCGCGGGCCACCTTGGAGCGCATCAGCTCCACGGCCCGCTCACCGGCCTCGATGTCGACGCCGGCCTCACGGTAGGACGCGCCTTCCGCCGCACCTGCGTCGGCTCCGGCCCCGGCTGCGGCACCTGCTGCGGCGCCGGAATCGGATCGGTTGACGAAGGTGTGGTCGCGGGGCAGATCGGTGCTGCTCACGAATATCCCGGTTCTTCAGGTGCCGCTCCGGTCCGGTTGTGGACGGACGCGGGCGGCGGGGTGGACGCCGACTACGGAAGGTCGGCGGTAGATCAGGTCAGACCGGCACCTGGTCGAACTCGTCGGGGGACGGGTCGCCCCCGTCGGTGCCTTGCATGAGTTCCTCGCTTCGCTCGACGGCTTCGAGCAGGTGCTTGTTGCGGTGCTCGGGGGAGGGTAGCCGGACGGGGTAGTGCCCGTCGAAGCAGGCCCGGCACAGCTGGTCGCTGGGTTGGTGCGACGCGGCGGTCAGCCCGTCGAGCGAGACGTAGGCCAGCGAGTCGGCGGCGATCGACCGGCGGATGTGGTCGACACCCTCCGGCCCGTCGGCGTCGGCGGCGATGAGTTCGCCACGGGTCGCGAAATCGATGCCGTAGAAGCACGGCCATCGCACCGGCGGGGACGAGATGCGGACATGCACCTCTTTCGCGCCGGCGTCGCGCAGCATCTTGACCAGCGCGCGCTGGGTGTTGCCGCGCACGATCGAGTCGTCGACGACGACCAGGCGCTTGCCCTCGATGACCTCGCGCAGCGGGTTCAGCTTCAGCCGGATGCCCAGCTGCCGGATCGTCTGCGACGGCTGGATGAAGGTGCGGCCGACGTAGGCGTTCTTGACCAGCCCGGCGCCGTAGGGGATGCCGCTCGCCTCGGCGTAGCCGATGGCGGCGGGCGTGCCGGACTCGGGGACCGGGATGACCAGATCGGCGTCGACCGGTGCCTCCCGCGCCAGCATCCGGCCGACCTCGACCCGCGCCGCGTGCACCGACCGGCCGGCGATCGTCGTGTCCGGCCGGGCCAGGTAGACGTACTCGAACAAGCAGCCGTGCCGCTCCGCCTCGGCGAAGCGCGACGAGCGGACGCCGTCGTCGTCGATGACGAGCAGCTCGCCCGGCGCGACCTCGCGGACGAACTGGGCGCCGACGATGTCGAGCGCTGCGGTCTCACTGGCGACGACCCAGCCGTCGGATGCCTCGCCCTCGGCTGTCTGCTGACCGATCTTGCCGAGGACCAGCGGGCGCACGCCGTGCCGGTCGCGGGCGGCGTAGAGCGCCGTCTCGTCGCAGAAGACGAGGGAGAAGGCCCCGGTGAGCAGCGGCAGGACCTCCATCGCGGCCTTGTCGAGCGACAGGTGCGACGCGGCGAGCATGGCCGTGACGAGATCGGAGTCGGTCGTGCTGCCCATCGTGCCGGCGTTCACCCGGGCGTCTCGCGCGACCAGTTCGGCGAGCTCGGCGGTGTTGGTGAGGTTGCCGTTGTGGCCGAGCGCGACCCCGCCGTTGCCGCGGGTCCGGTAGGTGGGCTGCGCGTTCTCCCAGGTGCAGCCGCCGGTGGTGGAGTAGCGGCAGTGGCCGATGGCCACATGGCCGATCAGGCTGCCGAGCGTGATCTCGTCGAAGACCTGGGCGACGAGGCCGAGCTCCTTGTAGACGACGATGCTGCGACCGTCCGAGACCGCGATGCCGGCCGCTTCCTGGCCGCGGTGCTGCAGGGCGTAGAGGCCGTAGTAGGCCAGCTTCGCGACCTCTTCGCTGCGGGCGAAGACCCCGAACACGCCACACGCGTCACGCGGGGGTGGGTCCGCATGTGATCCGTCATCGGCCGGCATGACCTCTTCAACCCGCGCAGCGTCGGCGCTGGCGATGCTGGGGGATAGGTCTGACCTCGGATCGACGGCGCTGACGCCCGCGCCCGCCCGGATCGGCACGGTCACGACTGTACCGGCCGGGTTCTGCCCGCCCGCGCGGCGCACCGGTGCGAGGCGACCGATCAGGTGGGTGCGTCGACGAGGGGGAACCACGCGCGCAAGTCGGCGCGCTCGCCGCTGGCCCGGACCTTTCCCGTCGCGACCGCTGCGTCCCAGCCGAGCGTTCCGAAGGCGAGATCGAGAAAGGCGAGCGGCTCGACCTCGACGACGTTCGGTGGGGTGCCGCGGGTGTGCCGCGGCCCTTCGACGCACTGCACCGCCACGTGCGGCGGCACCCGCAGCTCGACGGAGCGGCCGGGGGCGCGGGTGGCCAGCGAGCGGGCCAGCAGGCGCACCGCATAGCGGGTCACCGCCCGGCTCGGCGATGGAGCCTCGGGGCGGCGGCGGAGCAGCGCCAGGGCGTGGAGCAGCTCGTGGTCGACGTCGCGACCGATGGGCTCGTCGGAGTCGGAGTCGGAGTCGACGCCGAGGGCTTCCCGAAGCTCGACGAGCAACGGCGTCGGGTCCACCGGACGGGGGCGGGGAGGCATCGCCGTCCATTCCACCTGAGCGGAATGGACGACGGTCGGCAACT
>JAVEDQ010000262.1 GCA_030840885.1 Frankiaceae bacterium | reverse complement strand
TCGTGTCGCTCACCAGGACCATGCTGGTCGAGCCCGGTGACGCCCGTGTTGCGCCGACGTAGCCCCTCGATGCCGGAGGTTCACCACCCCCGGAACCGGGCCGTGAAGGCCCGGCCCGGGGACGGCTCAGCTGGCGGCGGGTCAGCTCGAGAGGGCGCAGCTCCCCCGGTCGGCGTAGCTCGGCCCGCTCGACGACGGCCGGATGTCGAAGTCGAAGATGGCCGTCGGCAGGTACAGCGAGGCGCAGGCGTTCGGGATGTCGACCACGCCGCTGATCCGGCCCTCGATCGGCGCCGACCCGAGCAGCAGGTAGGCCAGCTCACCGGAGTAGCCGAACTTCTTGAGGTACTCGACGGCGTTCAGGCAGGCCCGCTTGTAGGCCAGCGTCGCGTCGAGGTAAAGGTTCGTGTCCGTCTCGTCCTCCACCGAGATGCCGATGAAGGTGAGGAACTCCGAGTACCGCGGCTCGGAGCGGCCCGGCATGTAAATCGGGTTCGTCGTCACGCCGTAGGTCTCCATGCCACCCTTGATGAGGTCGACGTGGAAGTCGATGTAGCCGCCCATCTCGATGGCGCCGCAGAAGGTGATCTCCCCGTCGCCCTGGCTGAAGTGCAGGTCGCCGCCGGAGAACTTCGCGCCCTCCACGTACACCGGGTAGAAGACGCGGGAACCGCGGGTGAAATTCTTGATGTCGTGGTTGCCGCCGTTCTCGCGGGGCGGCACGGTGCGGGCTCCTTCCGCGCCGATGCGCGTCGCGAGCTCGCCGGTCGCCGTCCCCGCGAGCGTGTTCTCAGGTAACGGTGGCAGGCCGAGTTCCGGCACTCGCGTCGGATTCGTGTCGATGAGCGCCTGCTCGCGGGCGTTCCACCGGGCCAGCAGCCGCTCCGATGGCGCGGTGCCGAACAGCCCCGGGTGCGTGATGCCGGTGTAGCGAACGCCGGGCAGGTGCCGCGACGTCACCTCGGTGCCGGAGAAATCCCAGATGGCCTTGGCGGCGTCGGGGTAGTAGTCGGTGAGGAAGCCGCCGGCGTTCTCCTTCGCGAAGACGCCGGTGTAGCCCCAGCCCTGCCCCGCCACCGGCCCGGAGTCCTGCTGCGGGATCGGCCCGAGGTCGAGGATGTCGACGATCAGCAGGTCGCCGGGTTCGGCGCCCTCGACGTAGACCGGTCCGGAAAGCATGTGGGCGTGCGAGAGGTCGACGTCGCGGACGTCGTTGGCGGAGTCGTTGTTGCCGATCTGCCCGTCGGTCCACTCCCGGCACTCCATCCGGAAGGTGTCGCCCGGCTTGACCCGGACCGCCTCCGGGATGTCGGGGTGCCACCGGTTGTGGCCGGGGACGGCCTGGTCGCGCATGGATTTCGTCTGATCGACGGAGAAGACGACGTCGGGCATTCGGAGCTCCTGGAGTTCGGCGGGTCAGGTGGTCAGGTCGTCAGGTGGTCAGGTCGTCAGGTGGTCAGGTGGAGCGGGTGTGCGGTCAGGGGCGCGGCAGGCCGGCCAACTTGCCCGGGAGGCGCGCCGACTCAGCTGGCGCGCTCGGCTTCCGGCGGACGACGGCGGGCTCGGACGACGACGCCTCGGCCGAGGCCATCGCCCGGCGTACCGGCGAGGTGCGGTCGATCAGCATCGGGACGGAGAACTGGCGTGTGGCCGGGGCCTCGCACCCCGGGCAGGTGCTGTGGGCGGTGTCCTCGCGGATCGACCGGATCTGGGTGAAGGGACCGCAGAAGCGGCAGCGGTAGTCGTAGCTGGGCACGGGACTCCTCGGCGGTGGGGATCGGGCGTGCTGACGGGCGGACGGAAGGGGCGGGCATCCAGCAGACGCCCGCCCCTTCCGCCGGTCAAGAGCTGCTGACCCGGCCCGCTCCGGGGGTCAGTGCCCGGGTGTCGACGGCGAGAGCGTCAGGTCGACGACCCGGCCGTCCTGACCGTCGGGCTTCTTGCACATGTCGTGGCAGCTCTTCTCGAGGCTGCAGCACAGGGAGCAGATCGCCTGCATGTTGTCGGGCTTGGAGTGGAACGGGCAGCCGGCCATGTCCGGCCGCTCGAACCCGGTGCGGCAGACGGTGCACTCGATGACCTCGGCCGAGAGCTGACCGTCGACCATCATCGGCGACTCCAGCGTGTCCGGCCGGGCGATGTAGTACTTGCCCTTGGTCAGGATCGCGAACAGCGGCGAGAGCACGAAGGCGATCGCGATCGCGATGAACGGCGAGAAGGCCTGCGCGTACTCGCCGAAGGCGTTGTAGAACGCCGCGATCGAGACCACCGAGGCGATCAGCATCGAGCCGAAGCCGACCGGGTTGATCGTGTGCAGGTGAGCCCGCTTGAACTCGATGATCGGCGGGCTGAGCCCCAGCGGCTTGTTGATGACGAGGTCGGCGACGAGGGCGCCGATCCAGGCGATGGCGACGTTGGAGTAGAAGCCGAGCACGGTGTTGAGGAAGCCGAAGACACCGACTTCCATCAGCGTGAGCGCGATGCCCACGTTGAAGAAGATCCACACGACGCGACCCGGGTGCCAGTGCAGGACCCGCGAGAAGAAGTTCGACCACGACAGCGAGCCGGAGTAGGCGTTGACGACGTTGATCTTGACCTGCGACAGGATCACGAAGAAAACGGCTAGGGCGAGCACGCCTGCGGTCAGCACCGAACCGAAGCCCGCCAGGTACTGCTCGATGGGCTCGTCGGCCTTGACGTATCCGAGGCCCTTGGCGGCGACGTAGAACGCGAGGAACGCTCCCCCGAGCTGCTTGAAAGCACCCAGCAGGACCCAGCCCGGGCCGGCGACGAGCACGGCGGCCCACCACTTCTTCGCGTTCGCGGCGGTCTTCTGCGGCATGAAGCGCAGGTAGTCCACCTGCTCACCGATCTGGGCGATGAGCGAGAGCGCGACGCCGGCACCGAGGCCGGCACCGAGCAGCGTGAACGACGAGCCGGTCTCGGACTTGCCGCCGAAGTGCGTCCAGTCGGCGTAGGAACCCGGGTCCTTGAAGGCGATGAACACGAACGGAAGGAACATCAGGACCATCCACAACGGCTGCGTCCAGACCTGCAGCTTCGACAGCGCGGTCATGCCGTAGACGACGAACGGCAACACCACCAGCGAGGCGACGAGATACCCGGCCCACAGCGGCAGGCCGAAGCCGGACTTGAACGCCTGCGCCATGATCGAGCCCTCGAGGGCGAAGAAGATGAACGTGAAGCTGGCGTAGACGATCGAGGTGATCGTCGACCCGAGGTAGCCGAAGCCGGCGGCCCGGGTCAGCAGGTCCATGTCGATCGAGTACTTCGCCGAGTAGTACGAGATCGGGATGCCGGTGAGGAAGATGACGACGGCGGCCGCCAGCACCGCGGCTACGGCATTCGAGAAGCCGTGGGTGATGGCGATCGAACCGCCGATCGCGAAGTCGGCGAGATAGGCGATGCCCCCGAGCGCGGTGGTGGCGACGGTGTACTCGCTCCACCGCCGGAACGATTTCGGCGCGTAGCGCAGCGAGTAGTCCTCGAGGGTCTCGCTGGCCGCCCATTGGCTGTAGGTACGGGAGGCGGCACCGTCAGCGGTGGGTTTCGCTGGTGCGGTCGTGGGC
>JAVEDQ010000465.1 GCA_030840885.1 Frankiaceae bacterium | reverse complement strand
TGGGCCAGGGCCATGGTGGCGGTGCCGGGGCGGGCCTCGCCGCGCTCGATCCCGTCCTCGATGAACGAACGCAGCCGCTGCAGGCGCGGCTCGATCAGCCGGGTGCGGGTCATCTCGAGCAACGGGTGGTCGGGTTCGGCGGTGCTCATCAGCGAGCGGGTGACCCGGCCGTGCGGGCTGGAGACGAACTCCGCCATCCGGCCGAGGGCGCGGAGCAGGTCGGTGCGCAACGAGCCGGTGCTGCCCTCGAAGTCGTCTGGGGAGGGCATCGAGCAACCGACGGCCTCGAGGACCAGGTCCTCCTTGGTCGCCCAGCGGCGGTAGAGCGACGCCTTGCCGGTGCGGGCGGCGGTCGCCACACCTTCCATGGTCAGTGCCTCGAGGCCGTGCTCCGCGAGCTCGCTGAGCGTCGCGTCGAAGATGGCGCGCTCCAGCTCCTGCCCTCGGCGCCGACGCCCGACGAAGAAGCAGGCCGCGTCCTCCTGCTCAGCCACCTCGGCCGGGGCGTCGACGGAGGCCGGCTCGACAGGGCGGGCGGAGATCCGTCCGAAGGGTGTCACAGGCGGTGTCCTCCTCTCGTCATCCCGATCGTCTCCCATCGACAGGAAACGCTCGCGAGCGGACTCATCGTCAGCCATACCGCAAACACTGAACAAACATGATCCGCCGCACATAAGAAACGCTTGCGTCTCCTACGGCTGACTCCTATCGTCCCACATAGGGAACGTTCGCGTCTCTTTCGTGGTTCCAGATCCTCGTCGGTTCCGCTCGTTCTCGTTCGATCTCGTCTTCAGTTCCACACCGTCCTGAGGAGCAGGCCAATGGCCTCCAGCACCCACATCCCCGGCGTCGCGGCCCCGCCGCGCCGCGGTCATCACCCCGGGATCGCCCTCGCGGTGATCGCGGCGTGCCAGATGATGGTCGTGCTCGACGCGACCATCGTGAACATCGCCCTGCCGAGCATCCAGCCCGCCCTCGGCTTCAGCACCGCCGACCTGTCGTGGGTGCTGAACGCCTACACCCTCACCTTCGGCGGCCTGCTCCTGCTCGGTGCGCGAGCCGGCGACATCCTCGGTCGCCGCCGCACCTTCATGTTCGGTCTCCTGCTGTTCGGCTTCGCCTCGTTGCTCGGCGGACTCGCGACCAACGCCGCGTGGCTGCTCGGGGCCCGTGCGCTGCAGGGCGTCGGCGGCGCCATCGCCGCGCCCACCGCTCTGGCCCTCATCGCGACGAACTTCGCGGCCGGCAAGGAGCGCAACCGCGCCTTCGGCGTGTTCGCCGCGGTCTCCGGTTCGGGTGCGGCCATCGGCCTGCTCGCCGGCGGCCTGCTCACCGAGTACCTCTCGTGGCGCTGGGTGTTCTTCGTCAACGTCCCGATCGCCCTGGTCATCGCGGCGGCCGTGCCGCTCTACCTGACAGAGTCCGTGCGCCTGCCTGGTCGCTTCGACGTCGCGGGCGCCGTCACGTCGACGCTGGGTATGACCGCGCTGGTCTACGGCTTCATCCGCGCCGCCCAGGACGGGTGGTCCGACCCCCTGACCCTGACGAGCTTCGCGGCCGCCATCGTGCTGCTCGGTGCCTTCATCCGCATCGAGCTCACCTCGGCGCAGCCGATCACGCCGCTGCACCTGCTGGCCGACCGGAACCGCGGCGGCAGCTACCTCGTGATGCTGTGCCTGGCCGCGGCGCTGTTCAGCATGTTCTTCTTCCTCACCCTGTTCGTGCAGGAGGTGCTGGGCTACGGGCCGCTCAAGGCCGGGCTGGCCTTCCTGCCGGTGAGCTTGACGATCATCGTGTTCGCGACGTTCTCCAGCAAGAACCTCGCTCGGTTCGGGCCGCGTCCGTTCATGGTCGTCGGCACCCTGCTCAACGCCGCCGGACTCGCGTGGCTCTCCCAGATCGACGAGCAGAGCACCTACGTCACCGGCATCCTGCTGCCGATCATCCTGTTCGCGGCCGGGATGGGAAACCTGTTCGTGCCGCTGACGGTCACAGCCGTCTCGAACGTCAGTGACGCGGAGTCCGGCGCAGCCTCGGGTCTGCTCAACGTCATGCAACAGGTCGGCGGGTCACTCGGCCTCTCGATCCTGGTCACCGTGTTCAGCACCGCCACGCTCAACGAGCGGAAGTCGCTGGTGAGCAGCGGAGCGGTGACCCGGCAGTCGCCGGGGGCCATCGCTAACCAGGTCCTGTCGCACGGCATCTCGACAGCGTTCCTCGTCGCCGTGGTGTTCTCCGTGCTGGCGTTCCTGATCACCGTCTTCGTGGTCCGGACCAGCAAGGAGGACCTGGCGGGCGCCGAGGGCCTGCCGGTCGCCGTCTGACTCAGAGGAATCTCCCACGCACCGGGCCGGGCAGCAGTCCAGTGGCCGGCCCGGTGCGTGGCAGCCTGAGAGCGTGACCTCCGCCCGTCCCCGCACCAGCGTCAGCGTTCGTCCCGCCACCGAGCAGGAGTGGGTCGAGGTTGGGTTGCTGACCCGCACCGCCTACGCGGCCGCTGGGCTCGGGGACGAGGAGTACCTGGCGCACGTGCAGGACGCCGCCTCGCGTGCCGCGGCGGCGCTCCTGCTCGTGGCCGAAGCCGACGGACGCCTCGTCGGCACCGTCACCGGTGCCTCCGCCGGAAAGCCGTACGCCGACATCGCTCGGGACGGCGAGTACGAATTCCGGATGCTGGCCGTCGACCCCGCCTTCGCCGGCCGCGGCATCGCCACCGCACTCGTCGAGGAGTGCGACGCTCGTGCCCGCGATGCCGGAGCGCAGAAGCTGGTCTGCTCGGTGGAGGACAAGAACACCGCCGCGCTCAACCTCTACAACCGGCTCGGGTTCGTGCGCGAGCCCTCCCGCGACTGGAATCCGGGGCCCACGCTGCAGCTGCTGGTCCTGCAGCGGCAGCTGTAGCAGCAGAGACGCGGCAGCTCTGAGGTTGGTCCGGGCGGCCGG
>JAVEDQ010000207.1 GCA_030840885.1 Frankiaceae bacterium | reverse complement strand
ACGAAACCCGTCACCTCCGTCGCCGCCATGATGCTGTGGGAGCAGGGGGCCTTCGAGCTCACCGACCCCGTCAGCAAGTTCCTGCCGAGCTTCGCCGACATGCGGGTCTACGACGGCGGCACCGCGGCGAAGCCGCTGACCGTCCCGGCGACCGAACCGGTGCGCATGTGGCACCTGTTCACCCACTGCTCGGGCCTGACCTACGGCTTCCACCACATGCACGTCGTCGACGAGATGTACCGCCAGGCCGGTTACGAGTGGGACGTCCCCGACGACACCGACCTCGCCGCCGCCGTCGACGCCTGGGCTCAGTTGCCCCTGTTGTTCCAGCCCGGCAGCGAGTGGAACTACGGCGTCTCGACCGACGTGCTCGGCCGGGTCGTCGAAGTGCTCTCCGGACGCCCGCTGGACGCGTTCCTCGAGGAGAACATCTTCGCCCCGCTCGGGATGACCGACACCGGCTTCGCCGTCGAACCCGAGCGGCAGGACCGGCTCGCCGCGCTCTACGCCATGGCACCCGGGCTGCCGGACAAGGTGCGCTACGACGCGATGGGCGACGCCGTCCGCAACGAACCGCGCTGGCTCTCCGGTGGGGGCGGGCTCGTCTCGACCGTCGCCGACTACCGCCGCTTCACCTCCATGCTGCTCGGCGGCGGCGAGGTCGACGGCGTGCGACTGCTCGGCCCCCGCACCGTGGCCTACATGGCCAAGAACCACCTGCCGGGCGGCCAGGACCTGGAGACCTTCGGCCGGCGCATCTTCTCCGAGGTCCGCTTCGACGGCGTCGGCTTCGGGCTGGGCTTCGCGGTCGTGCACGACCCGGTGTCGTTCCGGACGCTGACCAGCCCGGGCGAGTTCAACTGGGGCGGTGCGGCCAGCACCGCCTTCTACATCGACCCCGTCGAGGAGCTGGAGGTCATCTTCATGACCCAGCTGCTGCCCTCGAGCACCTATCCGCTGCGCAGCCAGCTCCGTCAGCTCGTCGGGCAGGCGATCATCGAATGAGCGCAACCCGATGAGGCAGCTGCAGGTCGACAGCGGCGGGCTGCCGTTGTTCGTCGAGGTCGGCGACCCGGCCAGTGGCGCGGCCGACGCCGAGACGGTGCTGCTGCTGCACGGTTTTCCCGACTCCCACAAGCTGTGGCGCTACCAGGTGCCGGTGCTCCGCGAGGCCGGCTACCGCACCGTGACGCCCGATCTGCGGGGCTTCGGCGAGTCCGGCCGCCCGGACACACTCGACGGCTACCGGCTCACGGCCAGCGTGAAGGACATGGTCGCCGTCCTCGACTCGCTCGGCGTCGAACGGGCCCACGTGGTCTGCCACGACTTCGGCGCCGTGGTCGGCTGGCTGCTCGCGGCGCTGCAACCCGAGCGGGTCGCCAAGCTCGCCGCGCTGTCGGTCGGCCACCCCAACAGCGCCCGCGTCCCGACCATCGAGCAGCGCCAGAAGCAGTGGTACATGCTGCTGTTCCAGTTCGAAGGCGTGGCCGAGGAACTGCTGCAGCGCGACAACTGGGCGCTGCTGCGCGAGTGGACAGCCGGAGCGGTCGACCAGCAGCTGTGGATCGACGACCTCAGCCGCCGCGGTGCGCTGACGTCGGCGCTGAACTGGTACCGCGCGAACCAGCACCCGGCCCGCGAGCTCGGCGAGCGCCCGCAGGTGCCGTCGGTCGCGGCGCCGACGCTCGGGCTGTGGAGCGACCGCGACCTCGCCCTCACCGAGGAGGCGATGCAGCGCTCCGAGCAGTTCGTCACCGGCCCGTGGCACTACGAGCGTGTCACCAACGCCTCGCACTGGATGCAGGTCGACCAGCCGGAGATCGTCAACCGCCTGCTGCTGGCGCACCTGGGCGGTTAGGCGGCTCAGCGGCGCGTGCGTCGTGCCCTTGTTGCTCGCCGGCGGGGCCGCCGTCGGGCCGGACGATCGCGGAAGCTCACCTCGATCGTCTCGAAGCCCTTGAGGCGCTGGGCCTCGGCGTAGCTCGCGTAGGCGTGCTCGTCGGCCGCGGTCAGCTCGACATTGTCGGTGAACGGCGTGAGCAGCGCGCGCGGCCACAGCCGGCGGGCGAGCACGGCATTGGTCTCGGCGGCGAACACGACGGCCAGCGCCTCGAGGTAGATGAAGCCGAGCAGGCCCAGGACCAGGCCGAACGTGCCGTAGGTGGCGCTGGTTGTGCGCAACGTGTGCTGCACGTAGCTGGTTCCGGCGAGCTGCAGGAACTGCCAGAACACGGCTGCGCCGATGGCCCCTGGGGCGATCTCCCGCCAGGCCACGTCGCGCACCGTGGCGACGCGGAAGGCGACCAGGAAGATGCCGGAGTTCAGCGTGACCGAGATGAGGAAGGCGGGCACCGTCACGCCGAGCCCGATGGTCGCGCCGAAGGCCTCGGTGGCGTTCACCAGACCACTCAGCGCGGTCGTCGCCACGACCCCCAGGCCGACGGTGGCGAGCAGCAGCAGGCTCTTCCCGCGCGACTTCAACGGGTTGGGCCGACGGTTGCGCGGCACGGCCCACAC
>JAVEDQ010000463.1 GCA_030840885.1 Frankiaceae bacterium | reverse complement strand
ACGGCCGCCCGGCCAACGTCAGCTCGTGTCGTGGAGAGTGCGTTGACCCGGCCCAGGCTTGGTCGCCGGACCGGCTGGTCCGCGCCCGGGTGGCCGTCGAGACGACGACCGGCGAGGTGACCGATGCCGGTGTTCGTGGGGGTCCGGACTGGTGTTCGGGAGGTCCGGCGGGGTCGGGTCGCCGGGGTCGTCCGCCCCGACGGCGGCGGTGCCGACATCGCTCACGGGAAACTCGAAGCGGTAGAGCGGCTGGCGGGCGAGGTGCGCGGCTCTACTCGGATCACGCCCGGAGCGGTGACGACGACGATCCAGCGGCCGCTGTGGGCGGCGTCGTGATGGTGATCGCAGACCTTGCCGAGGGTGTCGGCGTTGGTGGGGCCGCCGTCGGCCCAGAACCACAGATGGTGGATCTCGGTCCAGCGCCCCGGCATGCCGCACCCCGGCCAGATGCAGACCGCGTCGCGGACGTCGAGGAGGGCCCGCAGGGCGGCGGGGACGGTACGACTGCCCCGACCCGCGTCCAACGGTTGCCCGCCGCGGGTGAAGATCGGGGTGAGGGCGCCGTCGCAACACAGTCGGCGGGCGGTGGCGATGCCAGACGGGCCGGTCCAGGAGAAGCGGGGCCGGCGCGAGGTCCCAGCGCGTTCTGCGTCGAGTTCCCTCGTCACCGTCGCGATCAGCTCCGCCCGTTGCTCGGCGGTCAGCAGCGTGGCGGGTGTTGCGGGCCGGGTCGGGTCGTGTTCGGCGAGCTGGCTCGCGAGGTCGAGCCGGTCGAGGGGGACGAGCAGGGAGATGTGAGGCTTGCGGCCGCCGTCAGCCGGCAGCAGCTCGGCCTCGAGCAAGCGGTCGAGCGCTGCCTCGAGGGCGTCGGCCTGCCGCTGGTTCGGCATGCGCAGTTCACCGTCGCTGTCGGGCCGCGACGCCGCGGACAGCGCAGCCCGCAGCTTCTCGCCGACCTCCGGCGTGAGTTGGCCGTGCACCTGGGTCATGCCGTTGAAGCCGGTGCTGACCGACAACCGGCGCGACTCCTTACGGGTCTCGTCCTTCGTCTTCGGGGTCGGCATCAACGCCTGGGCGAGTTCGCGGAGGTAGTCGCCGAGCTCGCGGGCGGTCATCGCCGGGGCCACCACCGCCAGCGGGGCGTCGACCTCACCCCATAGCTCCTCCGGCAGCAACCGGAGCCCGTCTGCGACCGCCTGCCAGTGAGCGAAGCTGATCCTCCCGGCCTGCCAGCAGCCCGCCAGCTGCGGCAACCGCTCCTGGGTCCGAGCGACCTTCAACTGCGAGGCGGCCTGCCCATGACTCAGCGTCGTCTGCGTCCGCAACCATCCGCCGCAGCTGATCTGCTCCTCGGCCCACCCGCCGGACCGCTCGTAGAACGGCAGGCGCCGCGCAATCTGCGCCTCCAACCGATGCTTGCGCACGTAGAGCTCGCACACCTCGTCGCCCAACGAGCCCGGCGCCACCGACAGGTCGGCCGCCGCCAACTCCCGGAGCGCCGCATCCAGCAGTTCGAACATGTGTTCGAGTATGGCAGGGCCCTACGACAATTTCGACGGGGGTCTCGAGCGGTCAGGAGCTCAGATCAGCACGCTGCCTCGGATGCACGTGACGCAATCACCGCCGACCCACACCGCGCCGTCGTGGCTGGTGATCGACACGACGCCGCCCCGGCCGACCTGCGTCCCTTGGCTGACTTCGTACGAAGCTGGCGCACGACCACTCGCGATCAGCCACTGCCCCAGCCCGGCGTTCAGGCTGCCGGTGACCGGGTCCTCCGGCACCCCCATCCGGCCGGCGAAGCCGCGCACCTCGAACGCGTGCTGCGAGCCCGCCGGGTAGGCGCCCACCACCCCGACCATGAGCTCAGCGAGCAGCGCGTGATCGGGCTCGAGGGCAAGCACCTCGTCGGCAGAGGCGACCTGCACAGCCACCCATCCGGGCCCGTTGTCGACCAGCTGCGACGCCACGATCGCGCCCGCCGGGATGCGCAACGCTTTCGCGACCTGGTCCAGCGTCGCGGGGTCGAGCTCGCCGGAACGCAGCAGCTCGGGTGCCCGGAAGCTCAGCCGGGAATCGTCGCGGTGCATCTCGACCAGCCCGATCTCGCACTCCTGCACGACTCGCGCGTCCGACGCGGGCACCCCTCCGCTCTCCAGCCACGCGTGCGCCGTGCCGAGCGTCGGGTGCCCGGCGAAGGGGAGCTCCCCGCTGGGCGTGAAGATCCGGACCCCGTAGTCCGCCTCGGTCGAGCGCGGCGGCAGCACGAACGTCGTCTCGGAGAGATTCGTCCACGCCGCCAAGCGCTGCATCTGTTCGGCGGTCAGCCCGGATCCGTCGAGCACGACGGCGACGGGGTTGCCGCGGTAGGGCTCGGCGGAGAAGACGTCGACCTGGGCGAAGGGACGTGAGCGAGGCGCCATGCCCTTGATCGTGCCGGACACCGACGCCCTGGACGAGCGCAGAGAGTGCGCGGATGGAGCTCAGCCGGCGGAGCCCTCGGAGTCGTCGTTGCCATCGTCGGCAGAGCGCACGGCGCCCGTGGTCTCAGCGGAGCCGTCGCCGACGTCCACGGTGGTGATCTCTACCTCCTCGACGACCAGA
>JAVEDQ010000459.1 GCA_030840885.1 Frankiaceae bacterium | reverse complement strand
GCAAGGCCGGCCTGTTCAGCATCGAGGAGCGCATCGAGCTGCTGGGCGACTCGACCGCTGCCTACGGCAACGTGACCATCGAGTCCTTCCACGGCCTGCTCGTCGACTTCTGCCGGAGCAACGACATTCCGGTGATCGTGAAGGGTCTCCGTGCGGTCAGCGACTTCGACTACGAGCTGCAGATGGCGCAGATGAACCACTCGCTCGCCGGCGTGGAGACCGTCTTCATGAGCACGAACCCGACGTATTCGTTCCTGTCCTCCAGCCTCGTCAAGGAGGTCGCGACGTGGGGCGGCGACGTCTCCGGGCTGGTTCCGGGGACAGTTTGGGACCGACTCCAGGAGCGCATCAAGGACCGGCAGAGCTAGGGTTCTGCGCATGACCGACGTGCAGGGCAAGCTCGACGCGATCGTCAGCATGGTCGAGCAGGCGAAGACCAAGCCGCTCTCGGGAAGCGTGGTGATCCCGCGGGCCGACCTGTTGACGGCCCTCGGCGAGCTGCGGGAACAACTGCCCGCCCAGCTGGCCGAGGCCGACAAGGTCCTGCGGGAGCGGAGGTCGCTCGTCGAGGGCGCCCGCACCGAGGCCGAAAGGCTGGTCAGCGACGCCCGCCGACAGTCCGAACGCGCCGTCGAAGACGCCCGCCGCACCTCGGAGCGGATGCTCGACAGTGCCCGCCAGGAGCGGCAGGCCCTCGTCGACGAAGCCTCCGTGCTCGCCGAGGCCGAGGACGACGCCGAGCAGCTCGTCGCCGAGGCGCGGGCCGAGGCCCTCCGCATGCGGGCCGAGACCGATGACTACGTCGACGCCTCGCTCGCCCGGTTCGAGGCGCTGCTCGAGCACACGCTCGCCACCGTCGGCCGGGGCCGGGACAAGCTGCGGCAGATGAGCGACTCCGCCTTGCAGCAGGAGTTCCCCGACCCCGACGGCGAGGTCGGGATGCCGGCCGCCCCGCCCGTGGGCCTCGACGAGGCACTCGGCGCGCCCGAGGTCGAACTGTCCGACGACCCGGAGCTCCCGACCGCCGTTCAACCCACGCTGTCGGGCGAGCTGCTCGGCGGTGCGCACGCCGACGGCTCGGATCAGTCCGCCCTCGCCCGGTAGAGTCGTCGAAGCGCTGGGCTCACCTCGCCCACTCTGCTTTCGCCGCGCCCGTCAGGATGTGTTGTGACCGTCTCCGGACACCGTCTCGACCCCCGGCAGCCGCTCGTGGTCGACACCCACGAACTCGGCCGCCGTCCGGGGTCGATGCGACGCGTCACGAAGACTGTCCCGGCGCCCGAGAACCTCGGCACGCCCGTGGCCCAGGTGCCGCCGGGCTCCGACATCGTCCTGGACCTGCGCCTCGAGTCGGTGATGGAGGGCGTGCTGGTCACCGGCACCGCCCAGGCCACGCTGAGCGGTGAGTGCGGCCGCTGCCTCGAGCCGGTCACCGACGAGCTCGAGGTGGACCTCCAGGAGCTGTTCGTCTACTCCGACGAGCGGCTGCGCGGCAAGCCCGGCTCGGGCTCCCACAACGGTGCCGGCGTCGCCGACGAGGACGAGGAGCCCAAGATGGTCGAGGACCTCTTCGACCTCGAACCGACGCTGCGGGACGCGCTCGTTCTCGAGATGCCGCTGACCCCGCTGTGCAACGAGGACTGCGGCGGCCTGTGCGCCGGCTGCGGTGCCCGGCTCGACGACGTCGAGCCCGATCATTCGCACGAGTTGGCCGACCCCCGCTGGGCGGCCCTGGCCCAGTTGCGCACGAGCGCAGCTGGCACAACAGAGGAGAACTGACGTGGCAGTCCCGAAGCGCCGGATGTCCCGGAGCAACACCCGCTCCCGGCGGAGCCAGTGGAAGGCGCAGCCCGTCACGCTGTCGACCTGCCCCCGTGGCCACACCATCCGCCCGCACACCGTCTGCCCCACCTGCGGTCGTTACGCCGACCGCCAGATCATCGACGTCTGACCTGGTCGTCTGATCCGACGTCCCATCGCTCGACGTCTGGCATGAGCAGGCGCGCGAAAAGGCAGCCAGCGGTGGCGGACCGGCAGTTGCTGGCCGCTGCGCTCGACGTGCCCGTCGACGACGCCCTGCTCCTGCGTGCTCTCACGCACCGCAGCTACGCCTACGAGAACGGCGGCCTGCCGACCAACGAGCGGCTCGAGTTCCTCGGCGACGCTGTGCTCGGCCTCGTGGTCACCGACGCGCTGTACACCAGCAACCCGGATCTCCCCGAGGGGCAGCTGGCCAAGCTGCGGGCGTCGGTGGTGAACATGCGGGCTCTCGCTGAGGTGGCGCGCCGGCTCGGCGAGGACGGCCTGGGCTCCTTCGTCCTGCTGGGACGGGGCGAGGAAGCGACCGGGGGACGCCAGAAGCCGTCCATCCTCGCCGACACGCTCGAAGCCGTACTCGGGGCCGTCTACGAGTCCTCGGGGATCGACGTGGCCCGGACCCTGGTGCGGCGGCTGTTCGACCCCGTCATCGACAGCTCCACGAACCAGGGCGCGGGCCTGGACTGGAAGACGTCCCTGCAGGAACTGCTCGCCCAGCGGCTGCTCGGCGCCGCCGAGTACATCGTGGCCGAGTCGGGACCCGACCACCAGAAGCACTTCGTCGCGGCGCTCTGCGTCGGCGGCGAGGAGATCGGCTCCGGCGAGGGGGGCAGCAAGAAAGAGGCCGAGCAGCGGGCCGCAGCCGTCGGCGTCGCCGCCCTGCTGGGGACGCCCGCCGTCAGTACCGAGGACGTCGGGGCACCGGTTGGCAGCGCGGACAGCGGAACGACGATCGGTTCGTGAACCGCTCCCGGACGATCGGGGTGCCGCAGCGCGAACAGGGCTCGTTCTCCTGCCCGTAGGCGTCGAGTGAGCGGTCGAACCAGCCGGACTGGCCGTTGACGTTGACGTACAGCGCGTCGAACGAGGTGCCGCCTGCGGCGATCGCGTCGGTGAGGACCTCCCGGACCGCGGTGAGGAGCCGGAGCACGTCCTGCCGGGGAAGCGTCTCGGTCGGGCGGGCCCAGTGCAGCCTCGCCCGCCACAGCGCCTCGTCGGCGTAGATGTTGCCGATGCCGCTGACCACCGTCTGGTCGAGCAGCGCCCGCTTCAGGCCCGTCCTGCGGCGACGGACCGCAGCGACGAAGGCGTCGTCGTCGAAGGCGGGGTCCATCGGGTCGAGCGCGATGTGCGCCAGGGACGCCGGCACCAGCGCGCCGCCGGCCGCGACGGCGAGACCGCCGAAGGTCCGCTGGTCGACGAAGCGCAGCTCCAGGGCCTGGTCCTCGAAGCGGAACCGGATGCGTAGGTGAGGACCGTCGGCATGGGACGGGTCGACCAGCAGCAGCTGGCCGCTCATGCCGAGGTGACCGACCAGAGCGTCGCCGGAATCGAGCGGTAGCCACAGGAACTTGCCGCGGCGGCGCGCGGCGTCGATCCGGCGACCCGCGAGCAGGGCTGCGAAGTCGTCGGCGCCGAGCTCGTGGCGGCGGACCGCCCGGGGGTGGCGGACCTCGACATCGGCGATGCGCCGCCCGACGACGCCGCGTTCCAGCCCGCGACGGACCGTCTCGACCTCGGGCAGCTCAGGCACGCGGCGGCTCGGGCGTTCCTGGCCTCGTGGAGCGGATCAGCGGGGGAGCTGCCCGTTGGTCGGCGGGTCGAGCTGGCGCCCGGCGTCGCCACCGGATCCGGGCAGGGGCGACGCGCTCGGCAGGGCGCCCGCCGGCGCCGCCGACGGGTAGACCTGCCGTGCGCCCTCGGTGCTGGCGTTGGGCTCCGGCCTGGTGTCGGTCGCCTGCTTCTTTGCCGCGTTGCCGCACCCGCTGAGCAGGCTGACGCCGATCAGCGCCGTCGTGGTCAGGCCGAGGGTGACGCGGCGGGACAGGCTGGGCTCGTTAGGCTTCGGGGCGAGAGATCGAGACACGGATTCAGGATGTCATGTCGAACGAGCAGGAGCAGGTGCGGCTGACCGCCTGGGTGCGAGGCCACGTCCAGGGCGTGGGGTTCCGGTGGTGGGCACGTGCCCGCGCGCTCGAATTCGGCCTGGTCGGCACGGCGACGAACCTCGACGACGGCCGGGTCGAGGTCGTCGCCGAGGGCACGCGCAGCGCCTGCACCTCGCTGCTGGACGCCTTGCGAGGGCCGAGCACCCCCGGAAGTGTGTCCGGCGTCACCGAGCGCTGGTCAGCGGCCCGAGGGACGTTCTCCGGGTTCGCCGAGCGGTAGCGCCTGGGGGGCATTTCCGCCCTTAATCCTCCCAATTCCGGTTGACGGCGCTGCGGGGAGGTGCCATCGTGGAAGGGCATTCGGCGCGCTCGCTTTCGGAGAAGTACCTGGAGCGACACCGCGCCGCCCCCTGATTGGTCACTCGATGCGGAGGACCCCCTGATGGCGAAGGCCCTGTTCGGGCACGTCGGTGTAGGCACCGACATGCGACTCGCAGCCGAGGTGCGGCGTCTCCGCACCCGCGTGAGCGACCTGGAGGTGGCGCTCGCGCACGCCCAGGCCGTGAACGAAGCGCTCGCGGCGCAGATCGATGTCAGCGATGAGCTGCGCGCGCTCGATGCGGAGCCGGCTCTCACCTGACGCACTTCCGACCCACGACATCACGAACGCCCCGCCACCGGCGGGGCGTTCGGCGTTTCCGACCGCTGCCGGAGCCCGTGCCGGGCTAGCCTTCGCCCCGATGCACCTCAAGAGCCTCACCCTCCGCGGCTTCAAGTCGTTTGCCGGGACGACGACCCTGCAGCTCGAGACGGGCATGACCTGCGTGGTCGGTCCGAACGGCTCGGGCAAGAGCAACGTCGTCGACGCCATCGCCTGGGTCCTCGGCGAACAGGGCGCCAAGGCGCTGCGCGGCGGGAAGATGGAAGACGTCATCTTCGCCGGCTCACCGGGCCGTCCTGCCCTCGGCCGGGCCGAGGTGCTGCTCACCATCGACAACGGCGACGGTGTGCTCCCCATCGACTACGCCGAGGTGACCATCGGGCGGTTGATGTATCGCTCGGGCGAATCGGAGTACACGATCAACGGCAGCTCCTGCCGACTGCTCGACGTGCAGGAACTGCTCTCCGACACCGGGATCGGCCGCGAGATGCACGTCGTGGTCGGTCAGGGGTCGCTCGACGCCGTCCTCGCGGCCCGTCCGGAGGACCGTCGCGGGTTCGTCGAGGAGGCGGCCGGCGTCCTCAAGCACCGCAAGCGCAAGGAGCGGGCGCTCCGCAAGCTCGACTCCACCGCCACCAGCCTCGCGCGGCTCGAGGACCTCGCCGCCGAGCTCCGTCGCCAACTCGGGCCGCTGGGCCGGCAGGCCGAGGCCGCCCGCAAGGCCGGGGCCATCCAGGCCACCCTCCGGGACGCCCGGCTGCGGCTGCTCGCCGACGACCTCGGTGTCGCCCGGGCCGAGCTCGCCGCCGGCTCCGAGGAAGACGACGCCCTGTCGGCCGCCCTCGTCGAAGCCGAGACCACCGCAGAGCAGGCCGGGGCCGAGGCGTCGCGCCTCGAAGAGCTCGCCTCCTCCGACCGGGCCCGCGCCTCCGCCACCCGCGACACCTGGCATGCGCTCTCGCGCCTCGGCGAACGACTCGCCGCCGTCGAGGCGTTGGCCCGGCAGCGGTCCGCCCACCACGGCACGGTCGAACCGGATCGGACCGGCCGGGACCCCGAGGCGATGGAGGCCGAGGCCGAGCAGATCGCCGCGACCGAGGTCAAGCTGACGGCGACGGCGGAAACCGCCCGCACCGGGCTCGACACCACCGCGGCCACCCGGGCGGCCGC
>JAVEDQ010000175.1 GCA_030840885.1 Frankiaceae bacterium | reverse complement strand
CGACAGCCGGATCCTGCTCGACCTCAGCGCAGCGATGATGGACCGGCTGTTCACGATCCGCCCGCTGCGGCGAGACCTGCCGTAGGGAACACCGAGAGCTTCCTCCGAACGCCGCTCAGCGGCCCGCCGCCCTCGTCGGGCAGTACGGCGGGCACGAGCAGCCATCCATCGTGACGACCGAGGTCTCGGCGACGAGCGCCGTGCCTGCGCCAGCGGCTCCTCGCAGGACTACCAAGAGATCCGAAGGCCACCCGGCCCGGCCCGACCGTCGAAGGCGGCTGTCCCGGTCGGACCGTGGACGCGGACTCGGCTGGCTTCACCGGATGGTCGTCAGGCGCCGGACATCGTGAGAACCCGTCCGATGCGGCGAGCTCTACCGCGTCCACCTGACTCGTGCGCCGGTCTACCCGGACCCGTCCGCTGCTGGTCGTTTAGCCCCAGAGCGCGGCCGGACTGCAGAAACCCAAGATCCTCCCAAGGTTGACCTAAGGAAATTGATGAAGGCTGCATGAGAACCAGATTTTATTCAACGCTTGTAACGTATGAGAAAGGACGTGTTCGTCATGGCGATCACTCGTCGCGACATCTTCAAGTTCGGCGCGATCGGAGGGGTGGGACTCGCGCTGCCGATCGGCCGGAGCATCGCTGCCGGCACCCCTTCGACGGCCGCTTCGAACGTCATGCCCCTGCAGTTCGCCAACCCCTTCCGGCGTCCCAGCGTCCTGCAGCAGATCGGCACCTACAAGGACACCGGCCAGCCGTTCTTCGAGGTGTCCCAGCGGCAGGGTTCGGCCAACTGGCTCCGCAACGGCACGCCCACGACGGTGTTCGGCTACAACGGTGAGGTACCGGGTCCGACGATCGTGGCGGACTCTTCCGGCGACTTCGCCCGACCCAACACAACGGTCGTTCGAATGCGGAACAACCTGCCCCCCCGTCACCCCTTCGGGCACGAGTTCACGACCTCGACCCACCTACACGGCTCGGCGTCGTTGCCGCAGTACGACGGCTACGCCAGCGACGTCACGCCGCCCGGCTACTACAAGGACTACATCTACCCGAACTTCCAGGAGGCCCGGACCCTCTGGTACCACGACCACGGCGTGCACCACACGGCACAGAACGCCTTCACCGGTCTGGCCGGCCAGTACCACCTGCATGACGCCCAGGAGCGGGCCACGCTCCCCCAGGGTGAGTTCGACGTCCCGATGACGATCAACGACACGCAGCTGGACGCGCAGGGGCAGGTCTCCTACGACGACCACAGCCAGACCTACGAGATGGGCGACATCATCCTGGTCAACGGCGTGCCGTGGCCCAACATGCCGGTGAAGCAGCGCATCTACCGGTTCCGGGTGCTGAACGCGTCCATCTCACGCTCCTACCGCCCGCAGCTCAGCACCGGCGACTCGGTCTATGTGGTCGCCACCGACGGTGGGCTGGTTCCGGACGCGCAGGCGGTCAAGTTCTGGCGACACGGCAGCGCCGAACGCTACGAGATCCTGATCGACTTCCGCAAGTACCCGGTCGGCACCAAGATCCAGCTGCTGAACCTCAGCAACCCGAACAACATCGACTACGCCTCGACGAAGCAGATCATGCAGTTCGAGGTGACCGGCGACGCCTTCGACAAGGGCGACCCCACGTGGAACCAGATCCCAGCTCGCCCCAATCCCGACAGCTTGGTGATGAAGCTCAACCCCGCCGCGGCCGTCCGAACCCGGAGGTTCGCAGTGGACCGTTCCAACGGGCTGTGGCAGTTCGGCGGGAAGACCTGGGAGGACGTGATCGACACCAACTACCAGTTCACCGTCGCGGACGTCATCCCGGACTCCACCGAGATCTGGGAGATCGAGAACCGATCGGGCGGCTGGTTCCACCCCGTACACATCCACCTGGTCGACTTCAAGATCCTCAGTCGCAACGGGGCGCCGCCGTTCGCCTGGGAGAAGGGACCGAAGGACGTCGTCTACATCGGTGAGGGCGAGACGGTGCGGGTGCTCATGCAGTTCAAGAACCAGACCGGCCGCTACATGATCCACTGCCACAACCTGGTGCACGAGGACCACGACATGATGGGTCAGTTCCGCGTCGGTGCCGACACGCCGAACAACGACCCGATGCTGTCCGCGCCGGCGAAGCCGAACGGTGTCGACGAGTGATGGGGAGGCGATGACCTTCCTCGTCGAGGGGAGCGACGCAGCCGGCACCGGGATTCTGTCCCGGGGCCGGCTACGTCGTCACCTGGTCCGGTTCGGCTTGGGTCTCGCGGTGCTGGTCGTCGCCTTCGCCATCCGGAGCTTCGCGGTCGAGCCGGTTCACGTCTCCTCGTTGAGCATGGCCCCCACGCTCCAACGCCACGACGTCGTACTGGTGCAGAAGGTCGGGGACGGCCCGGTGCGGCGGCGAGACCTCGTGGCCTTCACGGACCCGATTCACGGAGCACTCACCGTGAAGCGCGTGGTGGCGGTCGGCGGGGACGTCGTGGAGATCCAGGACGCCGTCCTCCAAGTAAATGGTCAACCGGTACCCGAGCCCGCGGTCGACTACCGACTGATCGATGGTCTGTACTTCGGGCCCGCGCGTGTGCCGTCAGGGACCGTTTTCCTGATGGGGGACAACCGCGGTGA
>JAVEDQ010000170.1 GCA_030840885.1 Frankiaceae bacterium | reverse complement strand
TCATCTGGAACGGCGAGTACGTCGACGAGAAGGACGCCCGGTTCATCAACGACCGCGTCCACGCCAACATCCAGCGCGACGGCACCTTCTCCGTCGTGCCGCAGATGAAGGGCGGCGTCACCACCCCGGCACAGCTGAAGAAGATCGCCGAGGTGGCGGAGAAGTACGAGGTCCCGATGGTCAAGGTCACCGGAGGCCAGCGGATCGACCTGCTCGGGATCCGCAAGGAGGACCTGCCCGACGTCTGGTCCGACCTCGACATGCCGTCGGGCTACGCCTACGGCAAGAGCTTCCGCACCGTGAAGACCTGCGTCGGCACCGACTTCTGCCGCTTCGGCCTGGGCGACTCGACCGCCCTCGGCATCGCGCTGGAGGAGCGGTTCAAGGGCCTGGAGAGCCCGGCCAAGATGAAGCTCGCCGTGGCGGGGTGCCCGCGCAACTGCTCCGAGGCGTTGGTCAAGGACGTCGGCGTGGTCGCCGTCGGCGACGGCAAGTGGGATCTGCTCATCGGCGGCGCTGCGGGAGCGAGCGTTCGCAAGGGCGACGTGCTCGCGACGCTGTCCTCACCGGAGGAGGTGCTGACGCTCGCGGGCCGCTTCATGCAGTACTACCGCGAGAACGGCAAGTGGCTGGAGCGCACCTACGACTTCGTCCCGCGGATCGGCCTCGACACGCTCAAGGAACTGCTGGTGGAGGACTCCGAGGGCCTCGCCGAGGGTCTCGACGTGCGGATGCAGGAGGCGGTCGACGCCTTCGTCGACCCGTGGGCCCAGGACGGTGGCGAGCCCGCCACCCCCGGTCAGTTCCGGACGTCGCTGCCGCTGGTCGACCTGCCGCTGGTGCCGGTCCGATGACCGCGCTCGAGGCCGGAACGGTGCAGGAGGCGATCGCCCTGGACGACATCCCCTTCGGTGAGGGCCGCAGCATCACCGTCGGCGACGACCAGGTCGCGGTCTTCCGCCTGCGGGGCCCGGACGGCGAGCCGCTCGTGCGGGCTGTCTCCGCCGTCTGCCCCCACCTCGGCGGCCCGATCGCCGACGGACAGACCGACGGCGGGAAGGTCGTCTGCCCCCTCCACCTGCACACCTACGACCTCGCCGACGGGGCCGGGCTCACCGGCCAGCCGGCGCTGAAGGTTTACCCGGTGGAAATAGCAGACGGGAAGGTAGTGGTCACTGCCCCCTGAGCGCCATGCTGGGGTCGATGGCAGGGGCGGACGAGCATTGGGGAATTTCAGCGTGGTCTTGATGCCGGGGACTGAACCGGAACAGCGGAGCGACCTGTCGGTTGACGTCCAGAGTCCGCAAGCGGCTGGGCAGGTCGATCCGGTCGAGGCCCACGCCGGCGTGGTCACAGAGGCCGGCCACTCGAACATGCGGGCCGACATCCGCAAGCTCGGGACGATCCTCGGCGAGACCATCGCGCAGCAGGAGGGCCAGGACCTGCTCGACCTGGTCGAGAGGGTGCGTCGGCTGGCGCGGACCGACGACAGCTCGCTGCCGCGACTGCTCGACGAGCTCGACTTCGGTCAGGCGATGCAGCTCGCCCGCGCCTTCAGCATGTTCTTCCAGCTGGCGAACGTGGCCGAGCAGTTCCACCGGGCGCGGGAGCTCGCGAACCGCCGACGTGACGTCGCGAGCCCGCTCGGCGAGGTGTTCGATCGCATCGCTGCCGCCGAGATCCCGGCCGGCGAGGTGACGGGGATGCTCGCCCGGACCGAGCTTCGCCCGGTGTTCACCGCGCACCCCACCGAGGCGTCGCGGCAGTCGGTGCTGCGCTCGCTGCGCCGCGTCGCCGAGCTCCTCGGCGGCGACCTGCCCGAGCAGGTCCGCGACCGGCAGCTGCGCGAGGTCGTCGAACTGCTCTGGCTCACCGACGAGATCCGGCCCGGGAAGCCGTCGGTGACCGACGAGGCCCGCAACATCGTCTACTACCTCGACCAGCTCTCCCGCCGCACCCTTCCGGGGCTCTTCGACGACCTCGCCGACGAGGCCCGCCGCGTCGGGGCCGAGGCGCCGCTGATGAGCGTGCCGTTGCGCTTCGGCTCCTGGGTCGGCGGCGACCGCGACGGCAACCCGAACGTCTCGCCGAAGGTCACCAGCGACGTGCTGCGCCTGCACGCCGACCGGGCCATCCGCTACCAGATCGACCTCGTGGACTCGCTCATCGACGAGCTCGCCATCTCGACGCGCGTCGTCCAGGCGACGCCCGAGCTGACCAAGAGCCTCGAGCGCGACCGGGAGGTGCTGCCCGAGGTCCACGACCGCTACATCCGGCTCAACGCCGAGGAGCCGTACCGGCTCAAGTGCTCCTACATCAAGGCCCGGCTGCAGGGCACGCACGACCGCATCGCGTCCGGCAACCCGCACCGTGACGGCCTGGACTACCTCGGTGCCGAGGAGTACCTCGACGAGCTCGAGCTGCTGCGGACGTCGCTGCTGGTCTCCCGCGGGGAGCGGATCGCCGAGGGGGCGCTGCGGCGGACGATCAGCGTCGCCCGTGCCGTGGGGCTGACGCTCGCGACGATGGACATCCGGCAGCACGCCAAGTTCCACCACGCGGCGCTGGCCGCCCTCTACGCGCGGGTCGGGGAGCTCGACACCCCCTACGAGGAACTCAGCCCCGACCAGCGGACGGAGCTGCTGAGCAAGGAGCTCGCGAGCGGCCGTCCACTGCTCGGCCGCAACGCCGTCCCGCCGGAGGACGCCGCGGCCGTGCTCGACGTGCTCGACGCGGTGCGCGGCGCGCTGGAGGCCTTCGGCGACGACGCCGTCGACACCTACGTCATCTCGATGGCGCAGGGTGCGGACGACGTGCTCGCCGTGGCGGTGCTCGCCCGCGAGGTGGGGCTCGT
>JAVEDQ010000159.1 GCA_030840885.1 Frankiaceae bacterium | reverse complement strand
CGCATCCGCTGGTCGATGTAGAGCAGGGCGATGATGCCGGCCGAGATGGGCGCGGTGATCGTGGAGGAGAGCAGACTGCCGACGGCGACAAGGATCAGGGAACCGGTGCCGAGGCCGGCGTCGCCGGTCGTGGCGCCGGAGAACAAGCCTCCCGAGGCAGCGGCCCCGGCGACGAAGGGCACGTTGATGATGAAGCCGACGGTTCCGGCGATGAGCAGGCCGAGCAGCAGGATCCCGAAGATCCGCCACCACGCGCCCCGGACCAGCTCTCGCGAACGTCGCATGGCGGTCGTGACCGGCGCCCGTTCGAGGACGAAGGCGGGGGCCGCCAGGACCAGGAGTACGTAGACCCAGATGGAGCCGATGATCAGCGCGACGGCGCCGAGGATCGTCAACAGGCCCACGAGCAGGGAGAGGCCGATCAGGCCACCGATGCGTCCACGTAGTCGAGTCAGCGCCGCACCTATCGCAATGCGTCGACCGAGCACCGCCTCGCTGACCACGACGACCAACGCACCGGCCAGGACGAGTCCCGCGAGGTAGCGGAGCAGCGTGCTGAGGATCGACAGGATGACCTGAGCCACGTTGCCACTGTCCTTCAGCAGGATCTGCGCGATCAGCGTGATGACGGTGACGACGGCGTTCACGGCGAACGACAGCCCGAGCGTTGCAGCCGGGTTCCGACGGATCGTGGTGAACGCGCCGTCAAGGATCTCGCCGACGCCGAGGGGGCGCAGCGGGATGACGCCCGGCTTGTAGTACCCGGCGTATCCCGGGAACTGGGGCTGGCCGTACTGCTGGGGCTGGCCGTACTGCTGGGGCTGGCCATAGCCCTGGGGCTGTTGCTGCCAGCCCTGCTGCTGGCCGTAACCCTGCGGCTGCTGCTGGCCGTAGCCCTGCTGGGGCTGCTGTTGCCAGCCCTGCTGCTGGCCGTAGCCCTGGGGCTGCTGTTGCTGCCCGAAGCCCTGGGCCTGGCCCCACCCCTGCTGCGGCTGGCCGTACTGGGGTTGGCCGGACTGGGGTTGGCCGTACTGGGGTTGGCCATACTGGGGTTGGCCGTACTGGGGCTGACCGTAGACCGGCTGCTGGCCCGCGATGGGCCCCGGCTCGGCGTCGAGTCGCTTCGTCTGGTCGGGTCCGCCCGGGTACCGGTCGTCACCGTTCTGCCCTTCCGGGGCGTCGGTCATCGATCCTCCTCGCGGACGTGACGTCGATCGTGCCAGATCCGCAATTGCCTGTGTACGGACGGTCGTTCCATCGGCACGTCGGAAACCGCGGTAATCGTCCGTGCGGCCGTTTCCTTGCGGTTTCGGCGTCGTTTGCGGCCTGCGTTCGGCAGCAGCAAGATCGTGAGCAACGGGAAAGATCGACACTCCGGCGGAAGCGACCCGACACGCCGCAACCTGATCTTCCCCGTTGCTCGTGATCTTCCGGGCCTTCGGCGGTGGTGTCCTCGCCGTGATGTGAATGAGACAATGAACGCCGCCGTCGTCCCGATCACTCGATCAGGGCACGGCGGTGCCGGTGCCGGACGTTGGAGGAGGTCGTGACGCAGTCGACGCAACGGGTGCTGGTGGTCGACGACGACGCCTCCCTGTCCGAGATGCTCGGCATCGTCCTGCGCAGCGAGGGCTTCGAGCCACTGTTCGAGTCCGACGGGCGCGCCGCCGTGGCGACCTTCTGGCAGTCCCGCCCGGACCTGGTCCTGCTCGACCTGATGCTCCCGGGACTCGGCGGCCTCGAGGTCTGCCGGGAGCTGCGCCGGGAGAGCGGGGTCCCGATCGTCATGCTCACGGCGCGCGGCGACACCGAGGACATCGTCCGCGGCCTCGAATGCGGCGCCGACGACTACGTCGTCAAGCCCTTCAAGCCGGCCGAACTCGTCGCACGGGTGCGGGCACGCCTGCGCCGGCAGGAGGACGACGGCGGTCCGGAGACGCTCAGCGTGGACGACGTCTCGATCGACGTCCAGGCCCATGAGGTCACGCGCGACGGCGCACCGCTGACCCTCACCCCGCTGGAGTTCGACCTGCTCGTCACCCTGGGGCGCCGCCCGCGTCAGGTGTTCAGCCGCGAAGCGCTGTTGCAGCAGGTGTGGGGCTACCGGCACGTCGCCGACACCCGTCTGGTCAACGTGCACGTCCAACGGCTCCGTGCGAAGGTCGAGCGCGACCCGGAACAGCCCCGGGTCGTCCTGACCGTCCGCGGGGTGGGGTATCGCGCCGGTCCGCCGTGAGCACCCAGGCGGGGTCGCGCACCTCCGGAGCCGGCGGGTCGAAACCGACCTCCTCCACCCAGGTTCCCGGACCGCCTGACTTCGCCGCGTCGGATCCCTCCTCGACGGACGGGCCGCCCAGGCACACCGCCGGTGATCGGCTCAGACGCCGATGGCGGCGCCTCTCCCGGTACTGGCGCCGGTCGCTGCGGCTGCGCGTCGTGCTGGCCACGGTCGTCCTGTCCACGGTGGTCGTGTCCCTGCTCGGCCTGCTCCTGCTCGACCGGGTCGGCGACGGCCTGCTCGAGGACAAGCGACGGGCCGCGTTGGCCGACGCCGGCTCCGGCCTGACCTACGCCCAGGGCCAGCTGACCGCGACCGACCGCACCGACGAGGCCGCCGTCAACGCCCTGCTCGAAACCGTCACCACCGACCTCGGTCGACGGGGCAGCCCCAGCGGACTGTTCGAGGTCGCGGTGCTGCCCGTCGACGCCAACCGGGACGGTTTCCGCACCGAACCGTTCGACCCGGCGACGATCCCCGACGACCTGCGCTCCGAGGTCCGCGGCGGTGCGGCCGCAGATACCTGGCTCGCCCCCGGCCGGCCGCTGGACGCCCCCGGGGCGCTGCTCGTCGGCGCTCCGCTGTCCGCGCCGACCGGCCGCTACGAGCTCTACTACCTGGTCCCGCTCACCACCGAACAGCGGACGATGGCGCTGGTCCGCAGCACGCTCGCGGTGGGCGGCGGGGTGCTCGTCCTGCTCGTCGCCGCGGTGGCCGCGCTGATCAGCCGCTCGGTGGTCTCACCGGTCCGGGAGGCCGCCCGCGTCGCCGAGCAGCTCGCGGCCGGGCAGCTCGACGTCCGCATCCGGGTCAGTGGCGAGGACGAGCTGGCCCGGCTCGCCACGTCCTTCAATGGCATGGCCGCCGCCCTGCAGCGGCAGATCGGCCAGCTCGAGGAGCTCTCCGACATGCAGCGCCGCTTCACCGCCGACGTCTCCCACGAACTGCGGACGCCGCTGACCACCGTCCGCATGGCCGCGGACGTGCTGCACGCCGCCCGCGCGACCTATCCACCACAGCTCGCCCGCAGCGCCGAACTGCTCGACCGTGAACTCGGGCGCTTCGAGCAGCTGCTGGTCGATCTGCTGGAGATCAGCCGCCACGACGCGATGGCCGCCGTGCTCGAGCCGGAGCCGGCCGACCTTGCCCAGCTCACGCGCACCACGGTGGAGGAGTTCGCCCACGCGTCGTCGCAAGCCTCCTGCACCCTCGACACCAGCGGCGTCCCGGCGGGTGCGCTGGTGGCCGAGGTCGACGTCCGGCGGTTCGCGCGCATCCTGCGCAACCTGCTCGGCAACGCCGTCGACCACGCCGACGGCGGGACGGTGAGCGTGTCGCTCGCCGCCACCGACACGACGGTGGCGTTGCGGGTGGATGACGACGGCATCGGCTTGCGTCCGGAGCAGATCGGACGGGTTTTCGATCGGTTCTGGCGGGCCGATCCGTCGCGGGCCCGGACCACCGGCGGCACCGGGCTCGGCCTGGCCATCGCCCGCGAGGACGCGCTGCTGCACGGTGGCGACCTGCGCGCCTGGGGTGAACCGGGCGTGGGTGCCTCGTTCCTGCTGGTCCTGCCGCGGCGCTCCGGCGCCGCCCTCGGCCGGCCGCCGCTGCCGCTGCTCCCGGAGCGCAGCCGGTGATGAGATCACGGGTGTTGCTGCGTTCGGTGTTGCTGCGTTCGGCCCTGCTGCGAGCGACGCTGCTGCTGCTGCTCGTTGCGGTGACCGTCGGCTGTGGGCTCAATCCGCCCGACGGGGTCCGGGTGGACCGCCGGGTGTCCGGTCCCCTGGAGGAGCCCGAGATCCGGCGGCTCCCCTCGGGTCCGCGCCCCGGTGACTCCCCGGTGGAGATCGTCCGCGGTTTCCTCGGGGCCGCGGCCGCCGCGCCTGAGTCCGAGCACGCGCTCGCGCGGGGATTCCTCGTGCCGGGGACGGTGTGGAACGACCTCGCCGGGGCCACTGTCTACGACCCGGCGTCGCTGACGCTGGAGCAGGTGCCGCGGACGCCTGCGCCGCCCTCGGCCGGTGCTTCCCCCGACCTCGTCGAGCTGCGGCTGCGGGCCGCCCAGCTGGCGACCGTCGCGGCGGACGGGTCGTACCTGCCGGTCGCCGGACGGATCGACCTGCGGTTCCGCCTCGTGCGGAGCGGACGGGAGTGGCGCGTGGACCGGCCGCCCGCGGGGCTCGCCCTGACGCCGCGGGACCTGACCCGGAGCTACCGTCCCGTCTCCCGCTACCTGCTGGCCCCCGACGCCGACGTGCTGGTGCCGGACCCGCTCTACGTCGCCGGCACGCGCAGCACGCTGCCCGGAGCGGCGGTGCGGTCGCTGGTGGCCGGTCCCTCCGGCTGGCTCGCGCCTGCGGTCCGCTCGGCGATCCCGCCCGGGCTGACCCCGTTGGGCAGCGTCGTCGTCTCCGAGGACGGCACCGCGGTCGTCGACCTCGACCGGGCCGCCTTCGGCGTGCCCGCCGACACCCGCCCTCTGCTGGTGGGGCAGCTCGCCTCGACGCTGGGGACCGTGCCGGGCGTCGAGTCGGTGCGGGTGCAGGCCGAGGGACGTACCTACCAGGAACGCGATCCGGTCGTCGGGGCGAGCGAACCACCCGGGCTGAGCCCCGCCGCAGCCGGCCCGACCTATGCCGTCGGCCCGGACGGTGCGCTGCTGCGTCTCGAGGACGCCCAGCCGGGTGGGACGGCGACAGGCGTGCTCGGCGTGCCCGGCGGCCCGACCCGCCTGCTCGCCGCGGTGCCGGATCCGTCCGGCAGCAGCATGCTGGCGGTGATCCAGCGGAGCGGCAACGCGTCACGCCTGTTGACCGGCCCGCTCGGGGCGCTGCGTCCGACACCGGTGCAGTCCGAGCGGCTGATCGGACCGAGCTGGTTACCCGGCCGCGGAGTCGTCGTGGTGGCCGGCGCCGGAGCCACGGCACCGGCGGGTCCGCCGCGGCTGCTCCTCACCACCCCGGCGGGAGAGGTCGTGCCGCTGGCCGACCTCGCCCCGTTCGGCGACGTCCAGGACATGGCCGTGAGCCCGGACGGCACCCGCATCGTCCTTCGTGCCGCCCAGCCCGCCGCAGCCGGAACGCCCGGCGGGGGCAGCGCCGTGTGGGTCGGTCGGATCGGGCGCAAGGACGGGCGTCCCGCCGTCGACGGCTGGTTCCGCTGGGCGACAGGCCTGGACGACGTCGGACACGTGTCGTGGTCCGGGCAGACGTCGCTGGTCGTCACCGGCCGCCGGGAGGGCGGTGGGCCGGCGTTGTGGCGGCTCGCGCTCGACCGGCTGACCGACCCCGAACGCATCGCCCTCGAAGGTCTTCCCGGCGTACCGACGCAGGTCAGTGCCGCACCGGGCCGCGACCTGCTCGCCATCGCCGGGGGAGGGCTGTGGCGGCTGGACGGGGAGCGGTGGACGCGCCTGGCCGATGCCCAGGCGGTCGCGCAACCGCAGTGAGTTGCCGCGGTCGCAAGACAGCCACCAGGACGGACAGCGGATCCGGGCGAGGTGTGGACAACCCTCGTCCGACCCGTTGGGGCGGGGGATCGTGGCGCCATGGCTGCCGCGTCTCAGGAAGAACCGTCCGATGAAGAACCGTCCGACGAGGAACCACCTGTCGGCCTCCTCGACCTGCTGCTGCCCCGGCCCTGCGCCGGGTGCGGGGGGTGGCGCGGGCCGTGGTGCTCGGCCTGCCGCCGGGCACTGCCCGTAGGTCTGCTGGTCCGCGACGCGGCCACACCCGGGGCACCTGGGCGGACGGTGGTCGCGGCCACGCGGTACGGCGATCAGGCGCGCCGGCTCCTGCTCGCCTACAAGGAGGAGGGCCGCCACGAACTCGCCGCGGTCCTCGCCCCCCTGCTGGCCCGAGCGGTGCTCGGCACGCTGCTCACGACCGTGCCCGGCGTCGATGGCGTCCTCAGCGGCAGGGAGGAGGACGCGCGTCGCTTCTGGCTGGTCCCGGTGCCGTCCCGTCCCCGCAGCCGTCGCCGCCGCGGTGCCGACGTCGGCCTGCTGCTGGCTCGCCGTACCGCCCGGGAGCTCCGCGCCCTCGGCTGGCCGGCCGGCGTCGCACCGGTGCTACGGCACCAGGCCCGCAGCGTCGACCAGGCCGAACTCGGCCGCAGCGACCGGGCCCGCAATGTCGTGGGGACGCTCGCCGCACGGCACCGGCCGGTAGGTGGTGGGTCGG
>JAVEDQ010000126.1 GCA_030840885.1 Frankiaceae bacterium | reverse complement strand
CTGGTGCCGAGTTCGAGGATCGGGAACAGGTCGGTGAGGTAGTCGCGCAGCACGTTGCCGGTGACGGTGATCGTGTCCTCACCGCGGCGGGCGCGGTCGAGGGTGAAGCGAGTGGCCGAGGCGACGTCCATCACCTGGATGTCCAAGCCGTCGGTGTCGAGCTCGGCCAGGTAGGGCCGCACCTTCTTCAACAGCTCGGCGTCGTGCGCGCGGGTCTCGTCCAGCCAGAAGACCGTCGGGGCGCCCGTGGCGCGGGCGCGGGAGACGGCGAGCTGCACCCAGTCGCGGATCGGGGCGTCCTTGGTCTGGCAGGCGCGCCAGATGTCACCTTCGGCCACCTCGTGGCTCAGCAGCTCCGTCTCACCGTCGAGCACCCGTACGGTGCCGGCGGCGGAGATCTCGAAGGTCTTGTCGTGGCTGCCGTACTCCTCGGCCTTCTGGGCCATGAGGCCGACGTTCGGCGTCGTGCCCATCGTGGTGGGGTCGAACTGGCCGTGCTCCCGGCAGAAGTCGACGGTCTCGGCGTAGAGCGCGGCGTAGGAGGAGTCCGGGATGACGAACTTGGCGTCCTGCTGCTCGTCGTCGGTGTTCCACATCTGGCCCGAGGTGCGGATGGCCGCCGGCATCGAGGCGTCGATGATCACGTCGCTCGGCACGTGCAGGTTCGTGATCCCGTTGTCGGAGTCGACCATCGCGAGCGACGGACCGTTCTCGTAGGCCGAGGTGATGGCCTTCTCGATCGCCTCGCGCGTGTCCGCGGGCAGCTCCTTCAGCGAGCTCAGGACGCTCGCCAGGCCGTTGTTCGGGTCTGCGCCGACGGAGGCCAGGTCGTCGCCGTACTGCGCGAAGACGTCCGGGAAGAACGCCCGCACGACGTTGCCGAAGATGATCGGGTCGGAGACCTTCATCATCGTCGCCTTCAGGTGCACCGAGAACAGCACGCCCTTGGCCTTGGCGTCGGCGATCTCGCGGGCCAGGAACTCATCGAGGGCAGCCTTGCGCAGCACGGCGGCGTCGACGATCTCGCCCGCCAGGACCTCCAGCCCGTCCTTGAGCACCGTGGTCGTGCCGTCGGCCGCGACGTGCTCGAAGCGCAGTTGCGTGGGCGACTCGATGGTGACCGAGGTCTCGGAGTGCCGGAAGTCGCCGTCGTCCATCGTTGCGACGTGGCTCTTGCTGTCGCTCGACCAGGCCCCCATCTTGTGCGGGTGCTTCCGGACGAAGCTCTTCACCGAGGCAGGTGCACGCCGGTCGGAGTTGCCTTGCCGCAGCACCGGGTTGACCGCGCTGCCCTTCACCGAGTCGTAGGCCGCCCGCGCCTTCTTCTCGTCCTCGGTCTGCGGGTTGTCCGGGTAGTCCGGGATGTCGAAGCCCGCCCCCTGCAGCTCCTCGACCGCGGACTTCAGCTGCGGGACCGACGCGCTGACGTTGGGCAGCTTGATGATCGCCGTGTCCGGTGTCCTTGCCAGCTCGCCCAGCTCGGCGAGGGCGTCGTCCTCGAGCCCGAAGGCGGCGAGGATGCGGCCGGCCAGCGAGATGTCGCGGGTGTCGATCTCGACGCCCGCCTTGTCCGCGTACGCCCGCAGGATCGGCAGCAGTGAGTGCGTCGCGAGGGCCGGTGCCTCATCGGTGTAGGTGTAGATCAGCTTCACTGACGAATTCCTGCCTCGAGTGCGATCCGTAAACGGCAGCGGGCACTGGCCCCGAGCCGGTTCGACGCTATCTGACTGACCCGGACGGCTCCACGCTGGCTGACGATGTGGGTCCGTCCGAACGGTCAGACGCAGACCGGCCGGAAGGCGGGGTCCGCCGGGTTGGCCGGGTCGTTCAGCGCGTTGGTCACCCACTGGAACACGACCGGGTCGTACGGCGTGGCCAGGTGGTCGTCGACGTTGCCCGGGCACTTGTCCTGCAGCGTGACGTTGGTGACCTGGGTGCCCTCGTCGGTCTTCAGGAACGCCGAGGTGTACGGGATGACGACGTCGTCGTAGCGCGTCTCGATGACGGTGTAGTCAACCGGGCTCTTGGTCTCGGTCGGGCTGTTCACGTACCGGATGTAGTCGCTGTTGTAGACCTGCTGACGGCAGGCGACGCAGCCGACGGAGAACGGAGCCAGCGGGTTCTGGGTGCCGTGGTTGGACGACGAGAGACCGACGAGCTCGTTGACCGTCGCGTTCCCCCCGCTGTGGTTGATGTAGTCCCGCGGCATGAGACCGCCCTGCGAGTGACCGACGATGTCGACCTTCGACGCACCGGAGTCCGGCAGCACGAAATTCTCGATGAAGGCCTTCAGCTGCAGTGACGAGGCGTGGATGTCCTGGGTGCCGCGCTGGCCGTAGTTGAGCGCGTAGACGCAGTAGCCCTGTGCCTCCAGGTAAGGCGCAAGGGTCGACCAGTTCTGGGCGGCGTCCTCGAACGTGCCGTGCACCAGCACCACCGGATTGGGGTGCAGCTGCAGCTTGGCCGACGTGCAGGTGTTCGTCCCTGGAGGGAAGGGGCCGGCCGAGGGGTTGACGGCGGCCGACGCCGAACCGGTCAGCGTTGTCGACAGCAGTGCGGCGACCGCGGCGAGCAGGGCGAGTACCGCGAGGCGTGTCCGTGGCATGGACCCTCCGGAGAGCTAGGGGTCCACGTCGATGTGGACATCGGGGCGTAGCTACCCATTTGCGTGGGCTTCGGCACATCGGGGGTCACCGGTCGCAGCTGGACCCGGTGCACAGGCCGGTGCCGGGGAACAATCGCTGCCGCGGAAGGGAGGCGACGTGACCGACTCCGGCGGCCTCGAGGACGTGTTCGACCTGCTCGACCACGCCGTCGAGCCGGATGCCTGGGAGTGCGAGGGCGACTGGGAGTACCGCGCGATGCACTGGCGGCCGAGCTCCGCCGGGCAGCGTGTCCGTCAGCCCGACGCGTCAGTCAGCTGAGCGCGTCGGTCAGCAGCGTCACGAGCGCCTCGAGCTGGACGTCGTCGGACGTCGAGACGTCGTCGTCGGAGCCGTCGAGCGCCCGGGCGGCCAGGGCCGCCTTGCTGTCGATCAGTTCCGCGACCCTCGTGTCGAGGGTCTGCGCGGCCAGGATGCGCGAGGCCGTGACGGGCTGGTCCTGCCCGATGCGGTGGACCCGGTCGATGGCCTGGGTCTGCTCGGCATCAGTCCACGACAGCTCGGCGAGCACGACGTTGGACGCCACCTGCAGGTTCAGCCCGACGCCGGCCGCGGTCAGCGAGCAGACGGCGATCGAGACGTCGTCGTCGTTGACGAAGGCGTCGATGTTGTCCTGCCGGACCCGCGAGGTCTGGTCGCCCCGGATCGAGGAGTAGCCGATGTTGCGCCGGGCGAAGGTGTCCTCGGCCGCGTCCATCACGTCGATGTGCTTGGCGAAGAACACGACCTTGCCGACGTTGTGCGACAGCTGGGCGGCGAAGTCGGCGGCGAGGACGGCCTTGGCCTGACCGATCCGTCGCATGAGGCTGAAGACGCTGCCCTCGGTCTTCGCCTCCTTGGCGTCCCGGCGTTCCCATGTGGCGACCTGCCGGACCAGCGCGTGGTCGATGCCGTCACCGGTTCCGACACCAGCACTGTTGCTGCTGCCACTGCTGAGCGCGCTCTCACTCCGCGCGGCGAGTGCGCTCCGGTACCGCTGGACCAACCGCTGTGCCAGTGCCCGCTCCGCATCGCGGATGGAGCGCCCCAGCCCGCCCTCGAGTTCGACCGGCAGGTCGGCGATGCGACGGGCCGGGATGTCGGCGGCGACGTCGGCCTTGCGGCGGCGGACGATCCCGAGATCGATGACGGCGGTGCGGGCGGCCGGTGAGAAACCGGGGTCGACGGGCGTCAGGCCCTCGTGTTCGAGGGCCGCCATCAGGGCCGGACCCGGTTCGGAGTCGCCGATCCACCCGAGGAACTGCCAGATGGCGAGGAAGTCCTCGATGTCGTTGATCAGCGGGGTGCCGGTCAGCGCCATCAGCAGCGGGCGTCCGGCTCGGGCCCGGATCCGCTGCGAGAGCTCCAGCACGTTCTGGGACCGCTGGGAGGACTTGTTCTTGATGAAGTGCGCCTCGTCGACCACCATGCCCCGGAAGCCGAAGTCGGCCAGCCAGCCCGCGTGGCGGTCGAGGATCTCGTAGTTGACGACCACGATCTCGGCGAAGCCGTCCACCGAGTGCCCGTTGCCGTGGATCACCGTGACCGGACGCTGCGGCGTCCAGAGACCTGCCTCGCGGGCCCAGTTGGTCTTGACGACGTTGGGCACCACGACCAGGAGCGGGTAGGACTTCGTTGCCTCTGCCGCCAGCAGCGCCTGTGCGGTCTTGCCCAGCCCCGGCTCGTCAGC
>JAVEDQ010000121.1 GCA_030840885.1 Frankiaceae bacterium | reverse complement strand
CGCCGATGTCGATCTGCTCGACGGTGTCGTCCGGCGCTGCGCCCGCGGCGACGGTCTCGCGGAACGGGTAGAGGTTGACCACGACGAGGTCGAAGGGCACCACCCCGAGCTCGTCGAGCTGGGCGACGTGCGCCGGCTTGCGCCGGTCGGCCAGCAGGCCGCCGTGCACCTTCGGGTGCAGCGTCTTGACGCGCCCGTCGAACGCCTCCGGGAACCCGGTGACCTCGCTGACCGGCGTCACGTCGACCCCGGCGGCGGCGAGCACCTTGGCGGTGGACCCGGTCGAGACGACCGCGACCCCGGCCGCCTGCAGCGCGGCGCCGAGTTCGTCGAGCCCCGACTTGTCGCTCACGCTCACCAGCGCACGACGGATGGGCAGCCTGCTCATGTATCTCCTCGGAAAGGTTTGATCGCCGGCGTTCGGACGGTGCCGGGCGCTCCCGTGGCCACCGCGACCTGCGCGACCAGCCGCCCGATGGTTTCCACGTAGAGGCCGCGCTCGACGGCCTGGATGCGGGCGCGCAACACGTCCTCGGTGTCGCCGTCCAGCACCGGCACGGCGGCCTGCGCCAGCACCGGCCCGGTGTCGACGCCTTCGTCCACCTGGTGCACGGTGCACCCCGTGATGCGGACGCCGTAGGCCAGCGCGTCACGGATCGCCGTGCCGCCGGGGAAGGCGGGCAGCAAGGAGGGATGGGTGTTGACGATGCGGAAGGCCCGGACCACCGAGGGGCCCAGCACCTTCATGTAGCCGGCCAGCACGACGAGATCCGGGGAGTCGGCCGCGAGCTGCTCGACGACGGCGGCGTCGAAGCCGCTCCGGTCGGCGAACGACGAGAGCTCCACCGTCCAGCTCCGGACCCCGGCGAGCTCGGCCCGGCGCTGCGCCTTCGTGCCCGGCCGGTCGGTCCCGACGGCGACGACCTCCGCCCCGAACGCGGGGTCGAGGCACGCGTCCAGCACGGCCTGGAGGGTGGTTCCCGCCCCCGAGGCCAGCACGACCAGGCGGGCAGGCACAGCAACTCCCTCACGATCCGCGGCTGGGCGCGGGTGGGGTCGCTCGCCTTCCGGACGACCGACCGGTGCCCCACCCTAGTCGGGGAGGCGCACGACCTCGCGGCGACGTCGCCACCACCGACCCGCGAACCGGGTAGGCCGACGCGACCCCGACGGTGCCCGTAGCCGGGACCGCCGGCGCAGCCGGGACGGCGAACGCAGCCGGGACGGTACTCGCAGCCAGGACGGTGCCCGCAGCCAGGAGGGCCGGTGACGGGGCGTGCTCGGTGCACCGCGCCGGTGGGCCCCGCTGCTGTCGTCGTCGCCTCTTCTGCTCGCGGGGGCAGCCGGACCGCGGAGTCCGCCGCCCGAAGCGGGGCGGCTCGCGCGCTCGACCCGGCGCTTGCGCGCCGCCCGCGTCAGGGCAGCGACGGCCGCCGCGACGAGGCCGACCTCGAGGGTCACGGCGAGCCCGGTCTCGAGCGCCGAGGCACCGACGTCCCGGAGGTTGCCGCCGAGCACCTGCCCGGACGCCAGCGCGACCAGCGCGCCGAGGATCAGACCGGCGACGGGTCCGCACGCCGCGGCCAGCCCGGCGGTCGCCCAGCCACTGCGCTGCCCGAGGCGACCGACGACGACCCGGCCGGCGAGCACGCCGGCCAGCGTCGGCACCACCAGGACGGCGGCGGCGAGTACGAACGGCAGGTGGCCGGGCAGGCCCCCGAAGACGGGCAGGGCCGGCACCTCGCCGAGCCGGCCCTCGAATGGGGTGAGCACGGTATCGGAGCCGACGCTGAAGCCGGGGCCGGTGGAGTAGGCGACGAACCACAGGATCAGGTTGGGCAACAGGGCGAGCTGGACCACCCAGACACCGGTCGCGCTGACCACGCCGCCCGAGGTGTCCTGCGCGACCTGCCCGGCGACCGAGATGTTGACCGATACGAAGACCGCGAGCAGCAGTGCGGCACCGGCGAGCAGGGCCCCGCAGGCGACGAGCGCCCCACGGAGCACGACCCGGACGACGGCGGGCTCGGGGCCGCTGAGCCGCAGCACTCGGCCGCCCCGGTGCAGGAAGGCCAGGCGGTCCGGAGCGAGGACGCCGGCGGCCCCGAGGGCCACGACGGGCAGCGCCAGGACGAAGCCGCCGACGGCGGCCTGCCAGGCGACCGCCGCGGGACCGGTCGGCGCGTTCCCGGCCAGCAGGCCGATGACGAACAACGCCAGCGCGTAGGGCAGCGCGACGATGGCCGCCACCGTCGCCACCGCGGCCCGGTGACGGCTGCAGCGCCGGCCCACCTCACGTCCGGCCCGGTGCAGCAGGAAGGCCGGAGCGGCGGTAAGGCCGAGCGGCACGAGCGAGACCCAGCCCTCGGCGAAGTGCACGGAGGCGCCGTGCGCGAGCAGCCAGAGGGCCGCACCGACGTGCAGGGCCTGCCCGAACGTCGCCTGCGAACGACCGTCGGCGAGCCCGAGCACCGTCACCAGCACCTCGACGACAGCGAGCCCGAGCGCTGCGGCAGCCACCGCCGCGAGCACACTGGCGAGCAGCGGGACCCGCAGCCGAGCGCCCAGGTGCCGGTCGGAGGCGTCGTCATCGGAGGACTTGCGGTCGTCGTCGGTCGAAGCGGTCGGCCGGACCATCAGCTCGGTCACCGGCGCAAGGTTTCCAGTTCGGCGGCGGAATGTCTGTTCCGGCGCGCCGAACCCCGGAACAGATCGAACGCGCCTCGCGTGGCCAATTTGAGATCAGCCACGCCAGACGCGTTCGGTCGTGCTCTTCGAGCTGTTCGGCTGTTCTGGCTCAGCCCTTGTTCTGCATGATCTCGGCCATGAGCCGGGCGGTCTCGCTCGGCGTCTTGCCGACCCGGACGCCGGCCTTCTCGAGGGCGTCCTTCTTGGCGTCGGCCGTACCGGCCGAGCCGGAGATGATGGCACCGGCGTGGCCCATCGTCTTGCCCTCGGGGGCGGTGAAGCCGGCGACGTAGCCGACGACGGGCTTGGTGATGTGCTTCTCGATGTGCGC
>JAVEDQ010000116.1 GCA_030840885.1 Frankiaceae bacterium | reverse complement strand
CCCCTGGACCACGATCTTGGAGTTTTCCGTCAGCCAGATCGCCACGGGGTCAGACCGCCTTCTGCGCGAGTTCGGCGGCCCGGCGGGCCGCCCCGTCCATGGTGTCCTCGAGGTGGACGACCGGCAGGTCGGCCTCGGCCAGGATGCGGCGCCCCTCCTCGACGTTGTTGCCGTCCAGCCGCACGACCAGCGGCTTGGAGGCGCTGCCCTCGAGCATGGCGAGGGCCTGCACGATGCCGTTGGCCACCGCGTCGCAGGACGTGATGCCGCCGAAGATGTTGACGAACACCGACTTCACGCTCGGGTCGCCGAGGATGACCGAGAGACCGTCGGCCATGACCTGTGCCGACGCGCCGCCGCCGATGTCGAGGAAGTTGGCCGGCTTCGCGCCGCCGAACTCCTCGCCCGCGTAGGTGACGACGTCCAGGGTCGACATGACCAGGCCCGCGCCGTTGCCGATGATGCCGACGTTGCCCTCGAGCTTGACGTAGTTGAGGCCCTTTTCCTTGGCCAGCTGCTCGAGCGGGTCGACGGCGCCCTTGTCGGCGAGCGCCGCGTGGCTGTCGTGCCGGAAGTCGGCGTTGTCGTCGAGCGTGACCTTGCCGTCGAGCGCGACGACCTTGCCGTCGCCGGTGAGGATCAGCGGGTTCACCTCGACCAGCGTGGCGTCCTCCTTCACGAAGACGGTCCACAGCTTCTCGAGCAGCTCGGCCGCCCCGTCCAGCGCCTGCTCGGGCAGGTGACCCTGCTCGGCGATGCTGCGGGCGGTCGCCCGGTCCACGCCGACCAGCGGGTCGATGGCGATGCGCGCCAGCATCTCGGGACGGCTGACGGCGATCTCCTCGATCTCCATGCCGCCTTCGGAGGAGCACATGGCGAGGAAGGTGCGGTTCGAGCGGTCGAGCAGGAACGAGGCGTAGTACTCCTCGGCGATGTCGCTGGCCTGCTCGACGAGGACCTTGTGGACCGTGAGGCCCTTGATGTCCATCCCGAGGATGGCCTTGGCATGCTGTTCGGCCTCGGCGCCGTCGCCGGCCACCTTCACGCCGCCGGCCTTGCCGCGGCCGCCTGCCTTGACCTGGGCCTTGACCACGACCTTGCCGGTGAGCTCGTCGGCGATGGCCCGAGCTTCCTCCGGCGTGGTGGCGATGCGGCCGGTCGGAACCGGTACGTCGTAGGCGGCGAAGATCTCCTTCGCCTGATGTTCGAATAGGTCCACAGCCGGACCTTATCGACTGAACAGCGTCACCCTGACGAGCGTCGCGCCCGTGCGGTTCCCGCGGGTGGGTGGAGGTGGCCAGCGGTGACGGTCGTCACGCGCGACGGACCGGCCCGCAGGAGCGGGCCCTCAGCTGGCGCTGGCTCCGGCGGCCGTGACGTGCTCGGTGAGCCACCCGACGATGTCGCGGGTCGTCGCACCTGGGGTGAACACCTCGGCCACCCCGAGCGCCTTCAGCTCGGCGATGTCGTCCTCGGGGATGATCCCGCCGCCCATCACGACGACGTCGTCGGCCCCCTGGGCCTTCAGCAGCTCCATCACCTTGGCGAACAGCGTCATGTGCGCGCCGGAGAGCACCGACAGCCCGATGGCGTCGGCATCCTCCTGGATGGCCGTGTTCACGATCTGCTCCGGCGTCTGGTGCAGCCCGGTGTAGATGACCTCCATGCCCGCGTCGCGCAGGGCCCGTGCCACGACCTTGGCACCCCGGTCGTGACCGTCGAGACCGGGCTTGGCGACGACGACGCGGATGCGACCGCTCGACTGGGTCATCGGCTGGGCCATCCTTTGCGATCCGGGGCAGGTGCGATCTGGGGCAGGGCTGGTGCTCCGGCGCATGCCGGTCGAGCAGGCCGATCGTAACGGGGACCGCCGTCGGACCACAGCCCCGGTGACGACTTGCGAGACCTCCGCGCGCTCCTCGGTCGGGCGCCACCGCTAACGGGACACGAAACGGTGTCAGAATCAGGTCGACGAAACCGTGGAGAAGGGCGGCCGGGTCACCGAGATGACGGCGAACGATTGGCGCACTCCCCTGCTCGACGCGATCGAGCCTGCCGGCGAGCCCGAGGTCGACGAGCCTCCCGTCAACCGGATCGGCTGGCCCGGTTACACGCCCCGCAACGCCATCCGGTGGGGACGCGCCAGCGTCGGCGGCGTCGAGTGCGTGCTCGCCGCCTGGGACTTCTCGGTCCACGGCGGGAGCTTCGGCGAGCAGGACGCCACAGCCTTCCTTGCCGCCGTCGACACGGCCGTCAAGGCACGCCGGCCGCTGATCAGCCTGATCCGGAGCGGCGGCACGCGGCTGCAGGAGGGCATCGCAGGTCTGGTCGGCATGCCCCGCGCCACCCTCGCGGTGCGGCGGCTCGCCCGGGCCGGCCTCGTGCACGTCGTCGTCGCCGACCAGCCGACGACCGGCGGGGTGTGGGTCACGGTCGCGAGCCGCGCGGACATCCGGGCCGCGATCGCAGGAGCGGTGGTGGGCTTCGCGGGCCCGCGGGTCGTGGAGGCGGTGACCGGGTCCGAACCCGGGCCGGGCAGCCACACCGCCGAGTCCGCCTACGAGGCCGGGCTCGTCGACGTGGTGCTCCAGCCCGACGAGGCGGTCGCCTGGCTGGGGCAGGTGCTCTCCGTGCTCGACAGCACGGCGGTCCGGCACCAGGAGGACGTCGATCGGCCCGCCCTGGTCGAGCGCGACGGTGCTGCTCAGGTGCGCGCCGCCCGCGAGGGCGACCGGCCGGACGGTGTCACCCTGCTGCAGCGCCTCGTCGTCGAACCCGTGCCGCTGGTCGGCGGCGACGAGAGCGTGGCCGCCGTACTCGGACGCCTGGAGCCGACCGGTCAGCCGGTCGTGGCCGTCGCCGTCGCGGCGCACCGCGGCGGACGTCCCACCCCGGCCGGCTTCCGGTTGCTGACCCGGGCCGCACGGCTCGCGGACCGCGCGGAACTCCCGCTGCTGACGCTGGTGGACCTGCCCAGCGCCGCACCGGACGCGGCCGCCGAGAACGCGGGCCAGGCCGCCGCGATCGGCGAGGCCATGGACGCGGTGCTCGGCTGCCGCGCCGCGACGGTCGCGGTTCTGGTGGGCGAGGGCGGCTCCGGCGGCGCGATGGCCGCCGCCTGCTGCGACACCCTCCTGGTCACCCCCTCGTCGTACTTCGCCGCGCTCGGCCCCGAGGGAGCCGCCGTCACACTGCGCCGGAGCCCGGAGGAAGCGGCGCGCCTGATGGCGGTGCGCCCGGTGGATCTGCTGGCGCTCGGTGTCGCCGACGACGTCGTTCCCGATGCCGGTGCCGACGAGGCGGCGACCGCCGAGTTCGCGGCCGCGGTGGCAGCCGCGGTCGGTAAGCAGAGCCGGGCGGAACCGGCGCGCCGCCTCGATGCCCGTGAGCGACGGTGGTCGTTCCCGGCGCCGGGCCAGCTGTCGGACGGCGCCTGAGTTTCCCCGGGATCGACCCTTCTGTCGCAAAGAGAGACCCGCGTCACTTGCCTTGCCGTGGTCGCCTCGTCGATCCCGGTCACGTGGAGTGACGACGGTGGTGCTTCGCTGGTCAACGGCCTTCGTCACGCTGTGTCACAAGATTGCGGCGCGTGCTCGTTTGCGATGTGGTGCGGTACCCCATAGCCACGACGGACCTGCGGGGTAGACGTCCAACCCCATCTAGGTAAGGTCGGTGTCACTCCAGCGGCGTTGCTCACGGCGACGCCCGAGTGCTGCCAAGAAGATCGCGTGACGGGTTCGTTCGTCACCGTCGGTATCGCCACCACGATCGCCCGCGGACCACTGTGTCGTGCCTGGGCCGGGTCGCGGGGGCTCGGCCGGATCCGGGTGGCAGTGCACCCGACCGGAGATCCCGCGTCGGAGAGACCTCGCAAAGGTTGCCGCTCGTGCCCGTACGCCCCTCCACCTACGCGCTGCGCTCCTGTCGCGGCGCTCGTTCCACGGCCGTCGCGCTCGCGATCGTGCTGCCCGCCGCCGTCGTCACCACCACGTCGGCGTCGGTGCCTCTGCCGCTGCCGCTGCCGCTGAGCAGAAGCGCGAGCGAGAAGGCCATCCCGATGGCCTACGACCGGGACGACGTCGGCCGCCTCAATGCGGAGCGCGGTGCCGAGCGACGGGCCATGGTCACTGCCTGGTTCGCGCTGGCGACACGCCTGGACGCCTCGGCCGAACAGCAGCGCGCCTCGCGCGGCGAGCCCCGTAAGGCCCTGGCCGGCGAGGTCGCGCACTACTGGCGTCCGACGGACGGCAACCTGACGCAGCCGTTCCACCCGGGCCACAAGGGCATCGACATCGGCGTGCCGGTGGGCACCCCCGTCCTCGCTGCCGCCGACGGCGTCGTCACGTTCGTCGGCCAGCAGAGCGGCTACGGAAACCACGTCGAGATCCGCGACACCGACGGCTCCGTCACCACCTACAGCCACCTGTCGGCGTTCGACGCGACCGTCGGGCAGCCGGTGAAGGCAGGCCAGCTCGTGGCCCGCTCCGGCAACACCGGTCACTCCACCGGGCCGCACCTGCACTTCGAGGTCAAGTTGCCCGACGCCGTCACCGTGATCGACCCGCTGACCTGGCTGGCGCAGCACGGCGCCTGAGCGCGTCAGCTACTGGACGTCAGAGCTACACACCGTCAGAGCTTTTCGATCGGTGCATAGCGCAGCAACAGTTCCTTCACGCCCGGCTCCCCGAAGTCGACGCTGGCCCGGGCCTTGTCGCCCGCGCCCGACGTCGCGACCACGCGGCCGAGGCCGAACGCGCTATGGGTGACCCGGTCGCCCGGGGACAGGTTCGGAACGGGCCGTAGCCCGGGCCCGCCGGTACCGCGCCCGGAGGTGATGACGGTGCGGGCAGCACTCGCGATCGCCGGCTCGGGCAGGCGCAGCCAGTCGACGAGGCTGTCGGGCACCTCCTCGAGGAAGCGCGACGGCGGGTTGTACGACGTCTGGCCGTAGGCGCTGCGGACCTGTGCCCGGGAGAGGTAGAGCCGCTGCCGGGCGCGGGTGACGCCGACGTAGGCGAGCCGGCGCTCCTCCTCGAGCTCGGCAGCGTCGCCTAGCGTGCGCATGTGCGGGAAGACGCCGTCCTCGAGGCCGGTGAGGAACACGACCGGGAACTCCAGGCCCTTCGCGGCGTGCAACGTCATCAGCGTCACGACGCCCTGACCGCCCTCGTCGGCCGGGATCGAATCGGCGTCGGCGACCAAGGACACCTGCTCGAGGAATTCGGCGAGGGTGCCCTCCGGGGAGCGTTCCGTGAACTCGCGGGCCACGCCGACCAGCTCGGCGAGGTTCTCGGCCCGCCCCTCGGACTCGATCGTCCCCTCGGCGGCGAGTTCCTCGAGGTAGCCGGTCTTCTCGAGCACCGCCTCGACGACGTCGGCGGGCTCCGCGCCGGAGTCGACCACCTCGCGCAGGTCGGCGA
>JAVEDQ010000062.1 GCA_030840885.1 Frankiaceae bacterium | reverse complement strand
ATGAGGCGGATGCGACCAGGTCACCGGTCTACCTGATGGCGAACGGCACGGGCGCAGAGCTCGCGCCGGGGAGCAGCCTGCGCGGCGCGGACTGGCTGGCGATCGCGATCGCCGACCGGCAGCCGGGCCGGCGTGACGCGCGGGTCCGCTCGGCGGTGGCGATCGACGAGCCGACCGCCCGCGAACTCGGCCGCTCGCTGCTGCGCACGGACCGGTCGGTGCGCTGGCGCGACGGCGACGTCCGAGCCGAGCGGGTCGAGCGGCTCGGGGCGATCGTGCTCAGCACGCGTCCGCTGCCCGAGCCGGACGCCGCCGCGGTGCGGGACGCCCTGCTCGACGGGCTCCGCGCCGAGGGACTCGGACTCCTGCGGTGGTCGGGCGCCGCCACCGAGCTCCGGGCGCGGCTCGCCGCCTGCCGTGCCGGCCTCGGCGACCCGTGGCCGGACGTCTCGGACGCAGCGCTGCTCGAGACGGTCGCCGAGGCCGTCCGGCACGGCCGGGTCCGGTCCGCCGCGGACCTGCGGAAGCTCGACGTCACCGGATTGCTGCGTGCGCAGGTGCCCTGGTCGGTGGCGGGGCGACTCGACGAGACCGCGCCGGAACGGGTGCTGGTCCCGAGCGGGTCGCGCGTCCGCGTCGACTACACCGACCCCACGGCACCGCTGCTCGCGGTGAAGGTCCAGGAGGTGTTCGGCTGGTCGTCCGCGCCGGTCGTGGCGGGCCGACCGCTCCTGTTGCACCTGCTGTCCCCCGCGGCGCGGCCGGTCGCGGTCACCAGCGACCTGGCGTCGTTCTGGGCCACCGGCTATGCCGGTGTCCGCGCCGAGCTGCGCGGGCGTTACCCGCGCCATCCGTGGCCGGAGGACCCGACCGCGGCGGACGCCACCCGGCGGGTCAAGCCACGCCGCTGAGGTGTCCGGAGTCTCGCCTCGGCGATCGGCGTGGTCAGCCGCTCCGCGCGTAGCGGTACACCGCAGCGCGGCGCAGGTCGCTCTCCTCGAGGTCGGGCGTGGTCACGATGTCGTAGGCCGCGACCTGTTCGAGACCGTCGGAGGGCAGGTACCGACGACCGGGGTCGCCGAGCATGACCGGCACGCCCGCGGCGTCGGCCGCGCGAAGCCAGCGGTGCATCCGTCCGCTCATCCCGAACTCGTAGCTGACGTCGCCGGCGAGGATCAGATCGACCCCGACCAGATCGGCGTCGACGCGCAGCACCCCGACGTCGTCGGCGAGCAGGTCACGGTCGGTGTGGGCGACCTCGACCCCGTTGGCCTCGGCGTTGAGTTCGATCGCCGCGTCGCAGAACGGGTCGATGTCGACGGCGAGCGCGGACCGCGCACCGGCCAGCCGGGCTGCGACGGCGACCAGTCCCGACCCGGCACCGAGGTCGAGGACCGAACGGCCGGCGACGGCGTCCGGGTGGTCGAGCAGGTAGCGGGCCAGCGCCTGCCCACCCGCCCACGCGAAGGCCCAGAAGGGTGGATCGAGGCCGACCTGCTGCATCTCCTGCTCGGTCATCTCCCAGATCCGGGTGACCTCGTCGGCGAGCCACAACTGCACCTCACCCACGCTCGGCGGTCGCTGCAGGGCGGTGTAGCGCTGGACGAACGCGCGACGGGAGGCGAGGTCGGTCATCGGCGCCAGCTCCTGCGGGAGGGGCTCGGCGTCGTCCACGTCCGCAGTCTGCCTGCTGCTGCCGCCTGCAATCAGCTCGTGCACCGTCGAGGGAATGCTTCGCTGAGGGGCGGGGCACGAGCCCGCCATGGAGTATTTCGAGATCGCGACCGTCGCCGAGAAAAGCGCGGACTTCCGCCGCGTCCTCTGGACCGGGACCCACACCCAGCTCGTGGTCATGACCATCCCGCCGGGGGGCGAGATCGGGCTGGAGACGCACGACGAGAACGATCAGATCCTCTCGTTCATCAGCGGCGTCGCCCGGGCCGAGGTCGGCGGCGAGAGCCGCGAGGTGACCCCCGGCGACATCGTGATCGTCCCGGCCGGCACCGAGCACAACTTCATCAACGCCGGACCGAACCCGCTCGTGCTCTACACCGTCTACGGGCCGGCCGACCACGCGCCGGACACCGTGCACGCCACCAGGGAAGAGGGCGAAGCGGCCGAGGCCGCCGGCAAGGACGAGCCGCCGCAGGGCTGAGTCCTTTCCGTCGGGTAGTAAGGGGCGTGTGACCTCCCCCGCACCCGCGTCCGCGTCGTCCGTCCCGAACCAGCCCGAGCCGGTGACCCTGACCGCCAACGGCATCACACTCGCCTACCAGACCTACGGCGACCCGACGGCCACCCCGCTCCTGCTCGTCATGGGTCTCGCGACCCAGATGCTCGGCTGGCACGAGGAGTTCTGCGGCCAGCTCGTCGACGCCGGCTTCTTCGTGGTCCGGTTCGACAACCGCGACATCGGCCTGTCGCGCCACATGACCGAGGCGGGGATGCCCGACCTGCAGAAGCTGTTCACCGATCCGCGCGCGGCCGCGACCTACACGCTGGAGGACATGGCC
>JAVEDQ010000022.1 GCA_030840885.1 Frankiaceae bacterium | reverse complement strand
CGTTGCCGTACTCGTCGGCGAGGTCGGCCACGGTTGCGAGCAGGGTGCCGGAGACCCGACCGGCGCGCGGGGCGAACCCCACGGCGAAGGTGCCGTCCTTGAGGGCGGTGACGCCGATGTGGTCGCGGCGCTGGTTGACCGGCGGCGGCGGGGGCGGGCCGTCCGGGAGCTTGCGGCCGAGATACTCGGTCTCGAGCACCTCACGGAACTTCTCGGGTCCCCAGTCGGCGAGCAGGAACTTCAGCCGGGCCCGGGCGCGCGAACGGCGGTAGCCGTAGTCACGGAAGATCGAGATGACGCCGACCCAGACATCGGGCACCTCCTCCTCTCGGATGAAGGTTCCGAGGCGGACCGAGAACTACGGGTTCGTCGACAGACCGCCACCGACCCACAGGTCGTAGCCGGGCTCGCCGTCGGGGCCGGTCACCCCGACGAAGGCGACGTCGTTGATCTCGTGCACCGTGCAGTGGTCCGGGCAGCCGGAGACAGCGGTCTTGAACTTGCGCGGCAGGTTCGTGAACGCCTTGATGTCGGAGGTGAAGCGCTCGAAGGTGGCGGCAATCGCGGGCGTCCCGTCGATGACCTCGTCGGCGTGCTCACCGGCGAGCGGGCAGCCGAGGAACGTGCGCGGGGTGTCGCCGCAGGCTGTCGTGGTGGACAGGCCCACGGCCTCGAGACGGCGCCAGATCTCCGGCACGTCCTCGATCCGGATCCAGTGCAGCTGCACGTTCTGCCGGTCGGTGATGTCGGCGACGTCGCGGCCGAACTCGCTCGCGATGCCGGCCACCACGCGCAGCTGCTCGGTGGACAACCGGCCACCGTCAATGCGGACCCGCAGCATGAAGTACGGATCCTCGATGTCCTCGGGCTCCAGGCTGCCGGTCAGACCGCCGCCGATGCCCTGCTTGCGCTGGGTGTAGAGCCCCCACCAGCGCATCCGGCCACGTAGGTCCTGCGGGTCGATCGCCGAGAAGCCGCGGTACTGGTAGATCGACTCGATCCGGGCCCGCACGTTCAGGCCGTCGTCGTCCTTCTTGAAACGCTCGTTGGGGTTGAGCGGTTCACGGAAACCGAGGGCCCACTGGCCCTGCCCGGTCACGGGCGGCATCGCAGACGTCCTTCCAAATGTTGGAGTCTTCCAGAGTTCGAGTCTTCCGGTGCGGGGCTGCGCGATCCGGACGGACCGGCGCGGGAGCGTTCCTGGTCTGCTGAGGTCTTCCTGGTCGGCTGCGGACCGATCAAGCCGAGCGGGCGGCGCTCGCAACCCTCATGAGGTCGACGTGCAGACGCGCGACGAGGAAACTCCGGGTCGGCTGCACCTGTCGATTGTGCAACACCGACGGGCCGAGAACGCCGGACAGCCCGGCGGAATACCCCGTCGGAGCCTAGGGTTGGCCACATCAGACGCCGATACCTCCCCGGCGGCACGTTCAGGTGCCGCCGCGGGGATGGGTCCGGGTCGGGAGGGAAGTCGAGAGACGTGGCTGTTAACCTGAGGGGCATGTCCGTGCACCTCGTGGCTCGGCTCCACGTCGACCTGCAGCGGGTCAGCAGCGCGGTCTGTTTGCGCTCCGTCTAGGAGCGCCTCCCCTGTAAGAAGCGCTCCTTCGCGCCGACCGTCGACCGATCCTGCGAAGGGCAATCTGTTCCGTGAGCATCACCGCTGATGTGCGTCCCGCGGCCTACAGCGCCCGCGGCTTCACCGACCTGACCGATCTCACGCCTCGTGAGCTCGCGGAGCGGGCCGGCTACGAACTCGAGGGTGCCCCGCCGATCGAGGTGCTGCGCTGGGCCATCGACCGATTCTCGCCGAACTTCGCGATCACCGCCTCCATGCAGGACACGGTGCTGGTGCACATGGCCTCCAAGGTGCGGCCGGGTGTGCCGGTGATCTTCCTCGACACCGGCTACCACTTCGCCGAGACGATCGGCACCGCCGATGCGGCCGAGTCGGTCTACGGCCTGAACCTCCTGCGCATCCGGCCGAAGTTGACCGTCGCCCAGCAGGACGAGGCGTACGGCCCGCGGCTCTACGAGCGCGACCCCGACCTGTGTTGCGGCATGCGCAAGGTCCAGCCGTTGCAGGAGGCCATGCGGCCCTACGTCGCCTGGGCGACCGGACTGCGCCGTGACGAGGCGGAGAGCCGGCAGAGCGCCCGACTCGTCGAATGGGACGAGAAGAAGAACCGGGTGAAGGTGAACCCGCTCGTGGCCTGGTCCGACGAGCAGATCGAGGCCTACATCGCCGAGAACGGCGTGCTGATGAACCCGCTGCTCTCCGAGGGCTACGGCAGCGTCGGCTGCGAGCCGTGCACGCTGAAGGGGCTCGGCCGCTCCGGCCGCTGGGCGAACCAGAACAAGACGGAGTGTGGCCTGCACGTCTGACACGGTCCGGACTGCACGTCTGACGCCCCCGCCTGCCGATCGCCGAAACCGGACCGTCATCACCGACCTGGCAGGCTGTCGAGGCATGGGCTCGAGCGCGTCGAACGCCCGGCCGCTGCTGGCGGTCGGCCACGGCAGCCGGATGCCCGCGTCGGCCGCGATGCTGCGTGTGCTCATCGCCAACGTCGCCGCCCGCCTGCCTGACGTCGACGTCCGGCTCGGCTTCATCGAGCTCTCGGACCCGCTGCTCACCGACGTCCTCCCCCAGCTCGACGACCCGGTGGTCGTCCCGCTGCTGCTGAGCCGGGGGACGCACGTCTTCCGCGACCTCCCCGCCGAGGCGGCGGCGCCGCTCGGCCCCGACCCGGTGCTGACCCAGGTGCTGCTCGACCGCATCGCCGAAGCCGGGATCGACCGCGCGACCCCGCTGGTGCTGGCGGGCACCGGCTCGGCCACCCCCGAGGGCCAGCAGGACGTCCTGGCCCAGGCCGCGATGCTCGCGGAGCACTGGCCGGCCGGGGTGACCGCAGCGTTCGTCACCGCCGCCCGCCCCACCGTGGCCGAGGCGACCGAGACGCTCCGCGAGGCGCACGGCATCGACCCGGCGGTGGTCAGCTACTTCCTCGCCCCCGGGCTCCTTCCGGATGCGGCTCGCGCGGCCACCCGGCCACTCGGGGACCACCCGGCCGTCGCCGACCTGGTGCTCGCCCGCTATCAGCAGGTGCTGCCGGTCGGTTAGGAGCAACCGTCGACTACTCCGAATGGCGCCACCCGGTTGGTGCTGAAGGAGCAGCCCGGAACTGCCGAACAGATGTGCATGCCAGCGTTGGAACGGGTGATCCGACCGGCCGCGGTCCTGCCCGACCGGGCCGCGCAGGCGATCCTCGGCGCTCTGGCCAACGCCGATGTGCGCCGCGGCGGGGTCTG
>JAVEDQ010000010.1 GCA_030840885.1 Frankiaceae bacterium | reverse complement strand
ACCGCTCCCGCTCGGATCTGTGTTGCCGCACGCGGGTGCGTCGCTCGCCCTCGCGGCCGGCCTCGCCGGGATCGTGCTGCTGGGCCTCGGGGGACTGCTGGCCAGCCGTGTCGCCATGGCTGTCGCGCTAGTCTTCCTCACCGCCCTGGTCGCGGCGGTCCAGACGGTCCGCCAGAACGTCGGGCCGGAGTACGGCTACCTGACGCTCTGGATGACGGTGCTCCCGGTCGTCCTCGTCCTCGGCTACGTGCTCCTGGTCAGCGACGTCGTGGCCAGCCGTGGCATGCCAGATCTCCTCAGAAGCCGCCGCGTCCCGAGTGTCGTGTGGGTGGCCGTCTCGGTCGCCGGGCTCGTCCTCGTGCTGACCGCCCCGCCGGCCACGGTCTTCGGGGCCAAGGCAGCGGGCCCGCAACGACGGCTGAACCAGCTCGCGCTCGCCGCCGTGGGGCGGGAGCACGGCCCGGTGCTGATCCGCGATGACGGCGAACGTCGGTGGCCGCAGGCGGCGGGCATCGTCCTCGCCCTGCGCCGGGCGGGCGTCGCGGCCAAGGTGCCCAGGGCGGCCGCAGTGCTGTTCAGCGCGCCCTACGTCAGCGACGCCGCCGCCGACGGGGCACCGGCCGTCACCCTCCAGCTGCTGCCCGTCCCCGGCCCGGCGCTGGGAGCCGGTTCGGACGCCGGCTGCGTCCTCGGCGGCATGCCCGGCACCTGCCTTCGTCTCCTGCGCTGAGGTGACGCCGTCGCTAGGCTGCCATCCTGTGGCTTCCGCATCCGTTCCGTTGATCGGCGCCCACGTCGGCGCACACGCCGAGGAGGCCGACCCGCTCGCCGCGGCGGCGCAGCGTGGGGCCGACGTCGTGCAGTTCTTCCTCGGCGACCCGCAGGGCTGGAAGAAGCCCCCGCCGCGTCAGGACGCCGCCGAGCTCAAGGCGTCGGAGATCCCGCTCTACGTCCACGCGCCCTACGTGATCAACGTGGCGACGACGAACAACCGCATCCGCATGCCGAGCCGCAAGATCCTCGCCCAGCACGCCGCGCTGGCCGCCGAGATCGGCGCGAAGGGGCTGGTGGTGCACGGCGGGCACGTCGGTGCCGATGAGGACCCACAGGTCGGGTTCGACAACTGGCGCAAGGTCTTCGAGCGCGACGAGTTCCCGCTCCCGATCCTCATCGAGAACACCGCCGGCGGCACCCGGGCGATGGCCCGCCACCTCGACGCGATCGCCCGACTGTGGGAGGCCCTCGACGGCTTCCACGACAAGATCGGCTTCTGTCTCGACACCTGCCACTTCCATGCCGGTGGCGAGGAGCTCGCGACCGTCGTCGAGCGCGTCCTGGCGATCACCGGGCGCATCGACCTGGTGCACGCGAACGACTCGAAGGACGAGTTCGACTCGGGCCGGGACCGGCACGCGAACTTCGGCTCCGGGCGCATCGCGCTCGACGACCTTCTCGGCGTGGTCCGCGCCGCCGGTGCGCCCGTCATCTGCGAGACCCCGAACGGTGTCGAGGGCCAGACCGGCGACATCGAACTGCTCCGGGAACACCTCGGCGCCGCCCGCGTGTAGCGGAGCGGCGCCGGGTGCCGTGCCTAGGTGCTGGTGGCAGGTGCCAGGTGCGGAACGGCAGGTCAGAGACGACCGCCGCGCCGGGAGTTCAGGAAGCGGCCGACCATGCCACCGACGCGCGCACCGGTCGACTCCATGCCACCGCCGGCACCGCCGACGCCGCCGCCGCCGGGACCACCCATGCCGCCGCCGGGACCACCCATCGGGGCCCCACCGGGACGCCCTGCGCCGCCGCGGCTTGCTGCTACCTGATTGATGATTCCGCGCAAGTTCATGTGAGCCTCCTGAGGCTGGGATGTCTGACCCCTGGTATGCCCCGTGCCGCTTGCCCTGACGCTTGCCCGCCGGTGAGGGACACCTGTCGCGCCGTCCCTCGACGCCCGACCAATTCGTGCTCAGTCGACCCAGACGCCGCGGGTGAAAGCCAGGACGAACACCGCCGCTGCCGGCGCGCCGACCCACAGACAGGGAGCGAGCAGGCGTGGCCGCCGCGCGAGCAGCACGTAGAGCGGAAACCAGACGAGCACGGCCCGGACACCGCTCGCCCAGTAGGTGGAGCACGAGATGATCAGCGTGCAGACGCCGACGTAGGTCGCCTCCCCCCACCGGGCCTGCGACAGGAGCACGGCCGTGAGAAGGACCCCGATCGCGACGGCGGCGAGTTCGGCGCACCAGAACACCTGGTAGGCCGTCCCCTGTCCCGAGGCCAGTGCCGCACGCACGGTGGTCTCGAGCCCGGCCCAGGGCCAGTCGACCCCCCGCTGCCAGTGGTCGCGCATCGCGTGGGTGTAGGCGTCCCAGTGGCCGGTCCGGGCCTGGAAGTACACGGCGAACGCGACCAGCGGCGCCAGCGGCACGACGACGAGCCACCCGAGTTCGACGGCGGTCCGCCAGGACCGGAGGGGCAACTCGTCCCGCGCCCGCCACCGCTGGACGGCGTACTCGACCACGAGTCCTGCCACCAGGGCGACGCCGATGATCCGCGTGCCGGTCGCGCCGGCGGCGCACAACCC
>JAVEDQ010000608.1 GCA_030840885.1 Frankiaceae bacterium | reverse complement strand
AGGGCGGATCCGGTCGTCGTGCCGGACACCGCCGACGCCCCTCCGGTGGGCCAGACAGCATCGGCCGACCAGGCGGCAACGGCGGGTCAGGCAGCGCCGGCGGGTCGGGCAGCACCGGCGGGTCGGGCAGCAACGTCAAGCCAGGGACGGCCGGCAACGGGGGAGGCGCGTGTGGACGGCGACGACGACAACATCATCGACCTCACCCGTGCCTCGGAGCGCCCCGCGGCTTCGTCCGAGCGGGAGCACCTGCGCGGCGTCGACCGGCCGGCAGCGGCTGACGCCGTCGCCGACACCGTCGAGTTCGTGGGCGATGCCGACGCCGCCCGCCCGACGGCACCGGCCAGGACGAACGGCATGCCGCAGGAGTGGGCGGAGGCCCTCGCCGCACTCAACCGCGCCGCCTCGGCCGGCGACCCGCTGGCCGAGGAGCTGCGCCGGCTGGCACCGGGGGAGTCCGCCGACTGGGAGCGCAAGCTCGCCGGCGCGCTGGCCTTCCTCCGCCGGCGCATCACCGGCGACTACGAGGTGGACGAGTTCGGATTCGACCCCGACCTGACCGAGCACGTGCTCGCCACCATCCTGCGTCCGGTCTATGAGAAGTGGTTCCGGGTCGAGACGCGCGGGATGGAGAACCTGCCCGACGAGGGCGGTGCGTTGGTCGTCGGCAACCACTCCGGCGTCATTCCGGTCGACGCCGCGATGACGACGCTCGCCGTCTACGACCACCACCCCGCTCACCGTCACCTGCGGCTCCTCGCCGCCGACCTGGTGTTCCAGGTGCCGTTCCTGGCTCCGCTCGCCCGCAAGGCCGGCAACACGCTCGCGTGCCAGCCCGATGCCGAACGCCTGCTGTCCGCCGGCGAGCTCGTCGGGGTCTGGCCGGAGGGGTTCAAAGGCGTCGGAAAGCCGTACAGCGAGCGCTACAAGCTGCAGCGCTTCGGCCGCGGCGGATTCGTCAGCGCCGCCCTGCGCACGGGCGTGCCGATCATCCCCTGCTCTCTGGTCGGGGCCGAGGAGATCTACCCGATGATCGGGAACCTGAAGACGATCGCGCGCGTCGTCGGGTTGCCCTACCTGCCGGTCACGCCCACGTTCCCGCTGCTGGGCCCGCTGGGGCTCATCCCGCTGCCGTCGAAGTGGATCATCGAGTTCGGCGAGCCGGTGGAGACGGCCTCCTACGGCAGCGCGGCGGCGGACGACCCGATGACGGTGTTCAACCTGACCGATCAGGTCCGGGAGACCATCCAGGGCACGCTGTACAAGCTGCTGATGCAGCGGCGGTCCGTCTTCTTCTGACGGCTCAGCTCCGGGAGAGCACCCGGCGCACGCCGGAGCTGCTGCTGCGCCCCGGCCGGACCGCGTGGGTAGCCGCCTTCGCTGCTGAGGCGACCGTGTCCCGGGACGCGGTCCCGGCCCGCCGGAGGTCAGCCAGGTCCGGCCGGCTCCGGAACGAGCGGCGGGCGGCATGCGCCGCGGTGACCGCGGAGCCGGCGAGCGCCCCGGCCACGTGGCCGACGCCTTCACCGCTTCGCAGCAAGGCTTCGCTGAGGAGCTCGACGGGCGTGTTCCCGGCGTGACGGCGGCGCAGCAGGACGCCCGCGACGATGCCGCCGCTCACCGCGCCGACCCCGGCAGCGGCCGGCAGGCCGACCTTGACGGCCTTGCGGGCGGTCCGGAAGTCGCGGACCTGCCAGTTCTTCTCGCGGGCGACGGACCGCAGGTCCGGGTCGGGGTTGACGGCGAACGGGTGACCGACGAGCGAGAGCATCGGCAGGTCGTTGGTGGAGTCGCTGTAGGCGTAGCACTTCGAGAGGTCGAGCCCCTCGCGCTCGGCGAGCGCGCGGATCGCCTCGGCCTTCGCCGGCCCGTGCAGCGGCTCGCCGACCAACTTGCCGGTGTAGAGCCCGTCCACCACTTCCGACACGGTGCCCAGCGCGCCGGTGAGCCCGAGCCGCCGGGAGATGAGGGAGGCCAGCTCCACCGGTGTCGCGGTGACGAGCCACACCCGGCGGCCGTGGTCGAGGTGTTCCTGGGCCAGCGCGCGGGTACCGGCCCAGATCCGGTCGGCCATCAGCTCGTCGTAGATCTCCTCGCCGAGCCGCACGATCTCGGCCACCTCACGGCCGGCGACAAAGGCGAGCGCGGCCTCGCGCGCGGTGACCATGGTCTCGTGGCTCTCGGTGCCCCCGACGCGGAAGGCGAGTTGCTGCCGGGCGAAGCGCAGCAGGTCACGCGTGGTGAAGAAGTCCCGCGCAGCGAGGCCGCGCGCGAAGTGGAAGATCGACGCGCCCATCATCATCGTGTTGTCGACGTCGAAGAAGGCACCGGCGGTCGGGTCCGGAGCGATGCTCGGGACGGCGTCCACCTCCGCGGCAGCCGCTGACGCCGCGCCGGCGAGAGCAGCACTCTCGGCGCGTGTGCGTCGTCGAAGCCCCATGTGGCCGTCTCTCCTCGACCCCGTCGTCGCGGTCCCTGGCGGTACGGCAGCAGCTTACGGGTGACGATCTCGTCACCCGCGTTCGTGCCTCAGCACGGCGCGGCGCGAGAGCTCAGCGGCCGCCGAGCGGCTTGGTCAGCTGCTGTGTCGTCTCCACCGTGGTGCTGACGGTCCGCGTGGTAGTGGAGACGGTGCGCGACACGCCCGAGGTCGCCGACCCGCCAGCGGAGGGCAGCGTCGTCGAGGCGGGGCCGGAGGGCGCCTGCGACGACGGACGCGACGCCGGGCCCGTGACCCGGGTGGTCACCGTGGTCACGGTGACCGTCACCGTCTTCCTCAGTGGCGCGCCCCTGCTCGTCGTCGCGCGGCGGCTAGCGGTTGCGGCTGTTCCGGTTCGCGACGACGTGCCGGCATCGACGGCGGCGGCGCGAGTCCGGGTGGCCACAACCCTCGTGCTCCGGCCCGCAGTCGTGCCGGAGGATGCGGAGCGAGCGGTGCGGTGCGTGCTCGCGGCGGAACGATTGCCCGGTCGTGCGGCCGACGTCGCGCCCGGCACCGCGGAGCCGATCGTTGCGCCCGCCCCTCGTGCAATTGCCGGACCGGGAGAACCCGAAACGGGCGTAGGGAGAGACAGGACGCCGCCAGTTCCCGGTTGCACGGCTCCTGGTGGCACGGTTCCGGGTTGGAGAACCATCGCGTCGATCATGGCGACGAGGCGTTGCACTGCAGGCTGCTGCTGCGCCGGGAGCGTCGGCAGGACGCTGACGAGCAGCTGCCGCTGCTGGGCGAGGGCGTCGCGGACGGCGGGGTCGGACGCCCGCGGCGCGAGCCGGCCCAGGTCGGACTCGACGTCGGCGAGCGCGGCCTCCATCGCCGGCCATCGGTCGAAGGGGACGCCGGTGGGCGCCGCGCCGGTACCGAGACGGCTGCTTTGCTCCAGCTCGGTGAGGCGGACGTCGATCTCCCGCAGCACGCGCGAGGGGGAGTCGCGGTGGGGGTCCGCGGCGAGACGTACCGACTCGGTGAAGCGCTTCAGCGGGTGAAGGGTTTCACCCGGCAGTGAGTGCTCGGCCGCCGCCGCAGCCACACCGCCGCCTGCGAGCACCAGCGCGAGGCCCGCAGCCGCGCCGCGGAGGGCCGGGCGGCGCCGCGAAGGCTCCAGGACGCGCACTGCAGCGAGGCCCCGGGTGTCGGATCCTGTGGCGGAAGGGGCCAGCGTCGCAGTGGCCTCGGCCAGCAGGCGTGCGCGGAGCTCTTCCCGAAAGGCTGCGCTCGGGCCGAGGGGCTGCGCCGCGAGCGTCTCGCTCAGCGTCGCCAGGCGGGCGAGGGGGATGAAGGCCTCGGTCTCGCGGGCCTCGTCTGCCTCGCCACCCCGGCCGGGTCGACGTGGGAAGACCACTGTCATGCACCCCCCGTCCGGCCCGGTCCCCCGATGGGCCCGACCTGTCACTGGTTGGCGAACGAGCGGTTCCGGGTCGAGTTACGGATTACCGCTCAGTAGTTAACCGATGCACCCGAGTGGCTCAGCGCAACTTCTCCTCGGGCAGCAACCGGGCGAGCGCGCGGACGGCGCGGTACTGCAGCGCCTTGATGGCGCCGTCGTTCTTGCCCATGATCAGCGCCGTCTCGCTGACCGACAGGCCCTGGAGGAAGCGAAGGACGATGCATTCCTGCTGCTCGGCGTTGAGCTGGCGCACGGCTTCGAGCAGCGTCTCGTTCGTCAGCGCGTCGAGCACCTGGTCCTCGGGGCTGTCGGCCACCTGGGTACGACCGGTCTCGAGGATGTCCTCGGTCGTGACCTCGAGGCGGTAGCGCCCGGACTTGTAGTGGTCGGTGATGAGGTTGCGGCCGATCGTGACCAGCCAGGCGGCGAAGTCCTTGCCCTGCCAGCGGAAGCTGTCGATCCGCCGTAGCGCCCGGAGGAAGGTCTCGCTGGTCAGGTCCTCGGCGAGCGCGATGCCGCCGACGCGGTAGTAGATGTAGCGGTAGACCAGGTCGACGTACTGGTCGTAGAGCTGCCCGAAGGCGTCGGCGTCGCCGGCCTGCGCCCGCGCGACGAGCGCCGCGACCCCGGCATCAGGTGCGCCGCCGGGCTCGTCGTGGCCGTCGTCGTGCTTGTGGGGCGGCAAAACGGTCAGCGGGCCGCTGGGTGCCGTCGGGGACGGGACCTCGGGCACGTCGGCGAGGGTTCTGTGGGATCGGGCGGCGTCCGGCGCTGTGCGTCGCGGGGAAGGGGCCGATGGGGTCGCGTGGCGTCGGGACGAGTCGGAGGCGGCCTCGGCCGCGGCGCTGCCGTGCGGCAGGCCCTGTATCCGCTCCCGCTGTATCCGCTCCCCCTGGGTCCGCTTCCCCTCGCGCCCCGCCCCGGCCAACCGGAACCCTCGGCGGGGGGTGGACCAGACGCGGAGCACCTCGCGCTGCAGAGTCCACAGGCCGCCGAACGGCGGTTCCGCGCGCACGCAAAGGGCCGCCATCAGCACGAGGACTGCGGACGGCGTAGGGCCGGGGACAACGGCGTCCCCGGTTTGCGGGCGGACATAAGACTCCCGGCGTGTTGCTGGGTCAGTCACGGGACTCGGCGATTACAGTACGTCCCCTTTCGCGATCGTTCTGAACCGGGGGTAAATCGAGGTCAACGAGCCGGGACGACTGGCCACATGACCAGGACCTCCCGCGTTACGGTCCTCGTATGAGCGGCTACAGGCCGGTACGAGCTCCCAAGCTCGGTCTGCCGTCGCCGCGTCGCGAGCTGCGGAACCAACGCACCGTGACGGCGGCCGGGGCACCATCCGGGCCGCTCGATGCCGTGCCGGCGGGCACGGCCCGGCGACCCGAGGCCGCGAGCGAGTCGACCCAGGCCTCCGGCGTCCTGCTCGACGACCTGTGGGACCTCGACTCTGCCGCCACCCCTGCCGCCACCCCTGCCGCCACCCCTGCCGACGGCGCCCCCGCGAACCCCCCGGCCGACGGCGGTCCCCCCACCGACCTGTTCCACCCTGGCCTTGCCGCGGCTGACGGCCTCGTGGGCGCGCCCGAGCGGGCCGCGCCGCCGCCGGTCCCACGTCCCGCCGAGGGGTGGGCCACCGCGGGCCGGTCCGACGAGGACCAGGCGATCAGCCACTCGTCCGCCGTCTGGCTGTGGCTCTGGGGCCCGCTGCTGGCCGTCGTGCTCGTCGTCGGCTTCCTCGCCGGCATGGCGTCGGCGCCGGTAGCGCTCCCGCTGCCCCCGCAGGCCCGGCCGGCCACGGTCGTCGACCTGGCCGGTCGGACGATCAGCACCGTCGAGCCGCCCACGCCGTCCGAGCAGCTGCCGTCGGACCAGTTGCCCGATCTGCTGCTCCGAGCGGTCGTCGCCGTCCAGGACCCGGGCTACTTCTCCCGGCAGAGCCTCAGCGCCGCCGACCTGCTCGAAGCGGGCGCCGCCGACATCGTCCGCGTCCGCCGCCACGGCGACACCATCGAGGAGCGCTACGCCCGGCAGGTGCGGGTGGCGGCCGGCTCCGCGGTCCCGTCGCTGCGCGAGACCAGCGTCGCCGTGCGGCTCTCGCAACGGCTCTCGCGCCGAGCGCTGCTCGCGCGGTACGTCAACGGCATGTACTTCGGCAACGGCGTGTACGGCGTCGGGGCCGCTTCGCGCTACTACTTCGGTCGACCCCTGACCGGGCTGAGCCCGGGGCAGCTGGCGATGCTCGTCGGCATCGGGGACGACCCGGCCCACCACAACCCGGTGTCCGCGCCCGTCGCGGCCGAGCAGGCCAGGCTCGTGACCCTGGACGCCATGCGCTCGGCTCGGCTGCTGACCGGGCCACAGGCCGACGCCGCGGCGCGCCAGGCACCTGACGCCCGACCCCACGAGCAGGTGGACAAGCCCTCCGCGGCGCCCGACTTCGCAGCCCTCATCGAGTCCTCCCTGCTCGCCCGCTACGGCGAGGACGCGGTCTACAGCCAGGACCTGCAGGTCGCGACCCCACTCGACCTCGATCTGCAGGCCGCGCTCGACGTCTCGGTACGGCGGCTGGTGCCGCAGTCCGGTGCGACGGTCCTCGCCGTGGCGACCGACCCGCGCACCGGCGACATCCGCGCGCTGACCAACCGCGGTTCGGCTGCTCCCGGGTCGCCGCAGGCCGGCGCGGACGGCGTCCTGTTCGCGCGGCGCCCCCTCGGGACGCTGGCCGGGCAGCTGCCAACCGTCCTCGGCGACGGGCGTTCGGCGAGTGTGGGTGAGGTCGCGGCCGGCTTCGGAGCCGTCGCCGGTGGCGGGACCCGCCACGACCTGCGCTCACTCACCCGCGTCAGCCGGCCGCGCTCGGTCAATGGGCCCGCTGCCGTACTCGACTCGGCCGAGGCGTTGCCGCCGGGTCAGCCGATGGTCGCGCCGGAGCAGGCCAACACGTTGACCGCCGCGTTTCGCGCGACGGGCCGCCGCATCACCCCGGAGATCCCGTTCGCCCTGGCCGGAGCGCAGGGAGCGGCCGGTCCCGACGCCTGGTACGTGGGTTGCGTGCCGGAGCTCTGCCTGACCGTATGGATCAGCGGAGCCGGTACCACGACCGAGGCGGCAACGCCTGTCCCGGCGCAGGTGCTGAGCACTCCGCCTCTAAGTACACCGCCTCTGAGTACACCGTCGCTGCCGGCCGAGGTGGCCGCCGCGACCTTCACCGGCTACCTCACTGCTGCACCCGACCGGATCTCCGTGCCGGCCCTGCCGGTGCCCCGCACCGAGGCGCGTCGCCCGGCCGACCACGGGACGCCACGCAGTGCCGAGGCGACCGTCGCCCCGACGCGGGCACCGACTGCGGCGCCGTCGGCACCTCCGTCGCCGCGGGCCCGGGTGACGCCGCCGCCCTCGGTCGCGCCGAGCCCGGCGACGACCGCGACCGCCACCCCCACCCCGAAGGTCACGCCGCCGACCGACGGCGCCGGCCCGCCGACCGGTGACGGGGACGGCGGACCGCAGGCCGTTGCGGAAGGATCGCCGAGGACGGGTGGCCTGACCGGCGGCTGACGGGCGGCTCGGTGTGCCAGACTCGGCGCCCGAGCGGCGGGGTCGTCGACCGATCAAGAAGGCGGGACGCCGATGCCTCCAGAGCCGTCCTCCCGGCCGGTCTCACAGCCGTCCCCCCAGCCACTGAACGTCGCCGACCTCGCGCGGCACGCCGCCGGCGTCGCTCCAGACCGGGTCGCCTTCGTCGACGGGGAGCGCAGCCTCACCTGGGCCGAGCTGGACGCCGACGCCGATCGCGTCGCTGCAGCCCTGGCCGGATTGCGGTTGGAGGCCGGCGCCCGGGTGTGTCTCGTGCTGGGCAACACCCTCGCGTTCCCGGTCGCCTACTTCGGCGTCCTGCGGGCCGGGCTCGTCGCCGTCCCGGTCAATCCCGCGAACACGCCCCGCGAGCTCGCCCACGTCTTCGAGGACTCCGCCGCGGCTGTGGTGTTGTCCGGCCCCGCAGCCCTGGCCGACGTGGAGGCGGCCTTGCCCATCACGGGAGCGCCGATCGTGGTCGGGGTCGACGGTGCCCGCCCCTCGAGTGGCCTGGTGCTCGACGAACTCCCGGCCGGTCAGGGCGCGCCGGAGGCGGCCCGCGGCGGGGAAGACCTGGCGGTGCTGATGTACACCTCCGGCACCTCGGGCCGCCCCCGCGGGGCGATGCTCTCGCACCGCGCGTTGCTGGCCGACCTCGAGCACGTCGGCCGCATCGAGCCCTCGCCGACCTCCCCGGACGACGTCGTGCTGCTCGTGCTGCCGCTTTCCCACGTCTTCGGCCTCAGCACCGGGTTGGGCATGGTCGCCCGCGCAGCGGCGACGGGTGTCCTGGTCGACCGCTTCTCCGCCGAGGCCACCGCGGCGCTGGTCCGCGAGCACGGTGTCACGAACCTCGTCGGTGTGCCGACGATGTACCAGGCGTGGTGCGAGGTGCCTGGCATCGCCGAGGCGTTCGCGTCGGTCCGCCTCGCCGTCTCGGGCGCGGCGCCGCTGCCGGTGGGGGTGCTGCGCCGCTTCCACACGCGGGCCGGTCACCTCGTCTACGAGGGCTACGGCCTCACCGAGACGGCGCCCAGCGTGACGAGCACCCTGTGCAGCTTCGAGCCCAAGGCCGGTTCCGTCGGCCGACCGGTCCCCGGCGTCGAGGTCGTGCTCGTCGACCGGTCCGGGGCCGAAGTCGACTCCGACGACGCCGGCGAGGTCCGCGTCCGGGGGGCGAACCTGTTCTCCGGCTACTGGCCCGACGGGGCCGACGGGCCGGACGAGGCGGGCTGGTGGTCCACCGGCGACGTCGCGGTGGCCGACGAGGCCGGTGACCTGACGCTCGTCGGTCGACGCACCGAGCTGATCCTTGTCAGCGGCTTCAACGTCTACCCCCGGGAGGTCGAGGCCGTGCTGGCCCTGCACCCGGACGTCCTCGAGGTCGCAGTGGTCGGCATCCCGCACCCCTACACCGGCTCCGCGGTTCAGGCCTTCGTCGTACTCCGGCCCGGCAGCTCGCCGGACGCCGAGGCGCTGCGCACCCACGCGGCCCGGCTCCTCGCGCGGTTCAAGTGCCCAACCGCCATCGAGTTCGTCGAGAGCCTGCCGCACACCGCCACCGGCAAGGTGGCCAAGGGTCGGCTGCGGGAGACTCCAGCCCCCCCGGCGACGGCGGTTCCGGATGAGTGAGACGGCCGTGCCGCCTCATAAGCCGACGATCGAGCTGCTGACCCGAAACGCCTGCTCACTGTGCACGACGGCCCGGGAGGTCCTGGCCCGCGTGGCCGCCGACGTCGGCGCGGACTGGGTGGAGCGCGACGTGGACGCCGACCCCGATCTCGCCGACCGCTACGGCGACCGGGTACCCGTGGTCCTCCTCGACGGCCGCGAGCACTCCTACTGGCGGGTCGAGGAACAGCGGCTCCGTCTGGCCCTGGAGGGCGTCCGCAGCTGGTGACCGGCACTGCGACCGGCCCTGGAACGCCAGGCATATCGCGGGCTGGCGAGCTGTTACGCAGGGTAGCTTTCGGCCTCCTCGACCGCGGGGCCAGCGGTACGGTGGAAGAGATCACGCCAGTACCGGCAGGCGTCGGCGGTCGAGCAAGGAGCGGGACGGGTGGGCGCAGCGCGAACTCGGGCCGTTCGCATGGTCGTCTCACCGGCGACGGTGGCTCGGCTGCCGCTGTACCTGCGGGCGCTGTCCACGCTGGTCGACCGGGAGATCGACACCGTCTCCAGCGGCGACCTGGCCGAGGCGGCCGGAGTGACCGGCGCCCAGGTGCGCAAGGACCTGAGCCAGCTCGGCAGCTACGGCACCCGCGGCGTCGGCTATCACGTCGTCTCCCTCGCCGACGAGATCAGCCGCGAGCTCGGCCTGACGTC
>JAVEDQ010000575.1 GCA_030840885.1 Frankiaceae bacterium | reverse complement strand
CTCTGGAGATGGCGCCGCACGGCATCCGGGTGGTGGCCACGGCTCCCGGAGGCACTGACGCACCCGCGCGGCGGATCGCCCGCGGGCCGGCCCCGCAGACCGAGGAGGAACGCGGCTGGTACGCCGGTGTGGTCGACCAGACGGTGGAGTCGTCGCTGCTCAAGCGCTACGGCACCCTCGACGAGCAGGCGGCCGCCATCACGTTCCTCGCCTCGGACGAGGCGTCCTACATCACCGGCACCGTCCTGCCCGTCGCCGGCGGCGACCTCGGATGAGCCGCGCTTGCCCCGTCGCCGTCGACCGAGGAAGGTCGTTCCGGTGGACGTGTCCCTGCCCCGACTCGTCGGGCGGAACGCTGAACTCGCCGAGCTGACGGCCGCCTCGGCGCACGTCGCCGACCGCGGGCCGGACCTGCTGCTGCTCACGGGCAAGGAAGGAATCGGCAAGACCGCCCTGCTCGATGAGCTCGTCACCCGGCACGACGGGCCGGTGTGGCGGGCGCGGGCGGCGGCGTGGGAGAGCGAGAGACGCCACGGCGTGCTGGACCAGATCCTGCCGCCGGGCGACCGGTCCGCCGAGGCGTTCAGCCCCGAGCAGGTGGCGGCGAGGCTGACCGCGCACACCGGAGGGACGTCCGGCCACCACCCCCACCTGCTCGTCGTGGACGACGCCCACGACGCGGACGCCGAGTCGCTGCAGGTGCTCTCGACCGTCGTGCGGCACCGGCTGGTCGACGCCCTGTTGGTCGTGCTCGCCGCTCGGGACGGGGTCGCATCGGCGCGGATCGGCGACCTGCTGCACCGCGTCGCGTCGCGGGTCGTGCACCTCGAGCCGATGGAGCCGGACGCGGTCGGCAGCCTGGCCGCAGCCCGCGGCCGGCCGCTGCCGCGTTGGGCGTCCATCCGGCTCTGCCGGCACACGGGCGGTCGGCCCCGCCACGTCCTCGCCCTGCTCGACCAGATCCCACCGGAGGCCTGGGACGTGCTGGATCTGCGGCTGCCACCGCCGGCGTCGGTCTCGGTCTCGGTGGTCGAACGCCTCGGCTCGGTGAGCCCGGACGCCCGGGCGCTGATCGACGCGGTCGCCGTACTCGCCCAGCCGTCGAAGCTGGAGGAGGCCGGTCGCTTAGCGGAGCTGCGCGACGTGCTCGGGCCGTTGGACGAGGCCTCCCGGACCGGGCTGGTCATCCGATCCGGCGGGCGGCTCGGACCCTTCGCGGGCCCCGCCGACCCGATGATCCGGGCGGCGGTGCTGGACGCGATGGGCCCGAACCGGGCCGCGATCCTGCGTCGGCGCGCCGCCGAGGTGGTCGTCGAACCGGCGCGTGCCCTGGGGTTCCTGGCCGCGGCCACGGTCGGCCACGACGACGCCCTCGCCGACCGGCTGGAGGCGCGGGCCGACCTGGAGGCGCGGAACGGCTCGTGGCGCACCGTCGCCGACCTGTTGACGGACGCGAGCCGGCTGACCACCGTCCGGAAACACCGGGAGGACCGACTGGTGCGAGCCGTCGACGCGCTCGTGGGTGCCGGCGACGGTGCGGCCGCCGCCGGGCTGGCACCTGTCCTGGAGAGCTTCCGGGACACCCCGCTCCGCAACTCGGTGCTCGCCTACCTCGCGATCATCCTGGGCCGCGCGGCAGAGGCGGGCAGCCGTCTCGACCGGGCGTGGCACGACCTCGGACATGAGGGAGACCCGGAGGTCGCGGCGCTCGTCTGCCAACGGCAGGTGCTGCACGCACTCGCCCGGTGCCAGGGCACCGAACTCGTCGCCTGGGCCGACCGGGCCGCGGATCTGGTCGGACCCACCGCGCCGGCGGCGGTCGAAGCGGCGGCGATCCGCGGACTCGGCGTCGCGGCCTCGGGCCGATCGGACGAGGCGGTCGAGCTGTACCGGACCGTCGCCCTGCAGGTGCACCTGGGTCCACAGCAGCAGCGCATCGCCCTCGGGCGCGGTTGGACCCACCTGGTGCGCGACGAGTTCGACCAGGCCCGGGTGATGCTCGAGAGCGCCGTTCCGACGACCCTGCTGGGCGGCTCGTCCCGGATCACCCTCTGGGCGCTGGGCTGGCTCGCCCGACTGCGGTTCCTGACCGGCGAATGGGACCTCGCGCTCCAGACCGTCGAACAGGGACAGGTGCTCGCGCAACGCACGGGCATCGAACTGATCACGCCTCTCATCGCGTGGACGGGCGCCCAGATCGCGGCGTTGCGCGGCGACACCGAACGCGCCTGGTCGGCGGTGCGCACGGCGGAGGCCCGACCCCAGGAGTACGCCATCATGCGCTTGCCGTGCATCCTGGCCCGGGCCCATGTGCTGGAGGTCCAGCGCGACCACCAGGCCGTCCTGCGGACCGTGCAGCCGCTGGCTGACATCTCGCGCGACCCGGCGGCCGAGCCGACGATCGACGAGCCGGGCTGGTGGCCCTGGCAGGACATCCACGGCCATGCGCTGCTGCAGGCCGGCCGCCTCGCGGACGCCGACGACTTCCTCCGGAAGCATGAGGGATTGGCAGCGGCCCGGGGATCGCGGGCGACCACGGCGCGGCTGTACGGCGTCCGAGGACGGTGGCACGACGCCGTCGGCGACGAGGCCGAGGCCCGCCGGTGTTTCGACGCGGGACTGCATCTGCTCGACGAGCTGCCGTTGCGCTACGACCGCGCCCGGCTCAACTTCATCTACGGCCGGACGCTGCGCCGCGCCGGGAAGCGGCGGGACGCCGACGCCCGGCTCAGCGCGGCACGCGACGTCTTCGTCACGCTCGACGCGACGGTCGAGGTGGCCCGATGCGACCGGGAGCTCGCCGCCGGGGGGATGTCCGCGGCCCGTGCGGAACGCACACCTACCGCGCTGACCGCGCAGGAGCTCGCCGTCAGCGAGCTGGTCGCCCGTGGGTTGTCCAACCGTGAGGTCGCCGCCGAGCTGCACGTCTCCCACAAGACCGTCCAGTACCACCTCACCCGCGTCTACGCGAAGTTCGGGATACGGACCCGCTCCGAGCTCGCCGCCCGCACGGCACACGAAGGGAGCGAGGCATGACGCGTCCGCTTCTGGTGCTCGGCCCGTCGCTCGGGACCTCCGCCGAAACGCTCTGGGGACGCTGCGCCGCCGCCCTCGAAGCCGAGTTCGAGATCCTCGCGTGGGACCTGCCCGGCCACGGGCGCAACCGTTCCCCTGCCCCGGCACAGCTGCGCATCGAGGACCTCTCCCGCTTCGTCCTCGACCTGGTCGGCGGACGCCCGTTCTCCTACGCCGGCGACTCCGTCGGCGGTGCCGTCGGACTGCAGCTGTTGCTCGACGCGCCCGCTCAGGTCGCGTCCGCCGTCCTGCTCTGTACCGGCGCGCAGAGCGGGGAGCCGCACCAGTGGCACGAGCGCGCGACGACCGTCCGTACTTCCGGCACCACCGTGCTGCTCGAGAGCTCCGCCGAGCGCTGGTTCGGCCCCGGCTTCCGTGACCGGCATCCGGACCGGGCCGAAGCGCTGCTGGGCGCGCTCGCCGAGGCGGACGACGCGGGTTACAGCGCCGTTTGCGAGGCGCTGGCCGCGTTCGACGTGCGCAGCCGGCTACCCGAGGTCGCCGCCCCGGTGCTCGCCGTCGCGGGTGCCTCCGACATCGCCACCCCACCCGCCCGGCTCCGCGAGATCGCCGAGGGCGTGCAACACGGCCGCTTCGTCGAGCTCGACGGTGTCGCACACCTCGCGCCGGCCGAGGCGCCGGAGGTGGTGGCGGAACTCATCCGGACCCACTGCCGCCGCAACCTGGCTGGCGGTGCCGGCGCGCACTTCTTCCCCGACCGCGCCCGC
>JAVEDQ010000563.1 GCA_030840885.1 Frankiaceae bacterium | reverse complement strand
AGCCGCTTCCCCTCGAGGACCAGCAGGTCGAGGTCAGCGCCGTCGGCGGCGGCGAGCAACCGCTCGGCCACCGGCGCGGGCGGAAGACCGGCCGGGAGCACCAGCCCGAGCGCCGGCGTCCGGACCCCGGGACGCTCCGGCAGTTCCAGGTCGACGGCGTAGACCTCCACGCCGGTGCCGACGCCGCCCGCGCGGCCGTCCTCACCGAGCGCCCGGCACACCGCCCGCAGCGACTCCGTCGGCGACCAGGCAGCCGCATGGAGGACCGGTGCCCCGCGACGTCCTGCAAGCCCGCTGCCCGCCGCGACATAGCCGGCCGCCAACGCCGCGAGGTCGTCGTCGCGGACCGTCCACGGAACGGGCCCGGCCACGTCGACGACGAGCGCGTCGAGCGCGTCGGCGAGGGCGACGGAGGCGAGTTCCTGCGCCGGGCGCGGAACCGGACGGGCGTCGCTGCGCCACCGGCCGAGCGTCTCGAGTGAGGAGAAGGCGGGCAGGGCCCGTGCTCCGCTCGCGGCCTCCAGCAGCGCGAGGGCCATGTCGCCCTCGGAGGCGTGCTCCTCCCCCGGCAGCGCCACGACGCCGACGATCAGCCGGGTGTCGACCAGCGCGGCAGCGATGCGGCCGGCGTCGCCGGTGGCCAACGCGGCCACCAGCCGCGGGTCGGCGGCGCCGTCGTCCGGCGGGGCACCACGCGGCAGGTCGCGACCCATCAGCTGTGATCGGCCGGGGCGTGCTGCGGCGGGCTGTACTGCAGCGAGCGCCAGGTGGCAAGCGCCCAGTCCCGCTGCGCCGCGTCGTCGGCGAAGAAGGCCGCCTGAACGTAGGAGCCGCGGCGCACCACGTAGCCGTAGAGCGCGTACTGCGTCTGGCCGTCGACCGTCTCGGGATACCAGGATGCGTAGCGCAGCTCGTCGGGATCGTCGGACTCCTGAAAGCGCTCGACCGGGTCCGGGTTGACCTCGGCCAGGACCCAGGCCATCAGTTCCTCCGGGGAGCGCTCCGGCGGCGGGTACCAGAGGGCGAGCAGGACCGTCCGCGGCGGCGGACCGGGTGAGACCAGCTGGAGGTCTCCGTCGACGACCTGACCGGTGAAGCTGTCGTCGAGGTCGATGCTCCAGTGCTCGGAGAGGGTGCGGCGGGTCATCGGCGCCACGCTAGGCGGCCCGGTAAGCGACTGGGTAGGCGGCTGACGCCGACCGCCAGGATGGTGAGCACCACACCCACGACAGTGGCCACGGTCAGCGAGCGCCCGGGGGCCGGGTCGACGGCGTCGAGCAGCAAGGCGCCCACCGACTGCCCCGCGATGGTGACGAGGCTCAGCCGCAGGACGCCGAGCACTCCGACGGTGGCGGCGGCGACGAGCACGAAGGCGGCGCCGAGCAGACCACCGAGGTAGAGCAGCGGAGGTGCGGCCAGCGTCAGGTGGTCGGGGACGGTCAGCAGGAACAGGACGACGAGCGCGAGCGTGCCGACCGCGAAGTTGGTGACGGCGGCGAACACGGCGTCGCCGCTGACCTGCTGGAGCCGGCCGTTCGTCGCCTGCTGCACCGAGACGCCGACCCCGGCTCCGGCGACCAGGAGCAGCAACCCGAGCTTCAGCTCACCGGTGCCGCCGGCGAAGGCCGACAGCAGGACAGCGGCGACCGCCAGCGCGATGCCGGCCACTCGGGGGACGGTGACGCCCTGGCGTCCGGCCGGGCCGAGCCCGACCGCGTCGACACCCAGGCTGCCGAAGGTCTGCCCGGCCACGATGGCCACGGTGACGAGCGAGACGCCGATCTCCGGGGCGGCGGCCGCGGTGGAGCTGACGAGGTAGGCACCGCCGAATCCGCCGAGGAAGTACCAGGGGCGGACGTGCCGGGCGCCGCGGAGCCGGGTGCGAGCTGCCGGGAAGGTGCCACGGACGAGCGCGAGCCCGACCAGCGCGAGGAGTCCGACGGTGAAGCTGAGCAGCGCGGCGACGCTGGTCGACCCGACCTCGCCGGCCAGGTGACCGTTCACGTAGGCCTGCAACGCGACGCCGGCCCCGGCGACGAAGGCCAGCGGTACGGCGACCCGCTCGGAGGGGGTCGGGACGGCGGCCCGGCCTGCAGGGACCGGGGGACGGGGAGCGGGAGGCCGCTCCCGGCTCACTCGACGATCTTGCTGATCGGCAGCTCGAGGATGTCGGTCGCCCCTGCCGACTTCAGCCGCGGTAGCAGGGTGTTGACGCCACGCTTCGGGACCACGGTCTCGACGGCCTTGTGGTCGCTCTTGGCCAGATCGGTCACGGTCGGCGAGGTCATGGAAGGCAGGACGTCGAGCAGGGCGGCCAGGTCGGCGCCGGCGACGTTGAGCTTCAGCAGCACCTGTCCGCGGGCGCGGATGGCGCCCTGCAGCAGCAGGGCGATGTCCTGCATCGCGGTCCGCTTCTCCTGGTCGGCGTACGCGGCGGGGTTGGCGACGAGCTCGGTGCGGCTGGTCAGCAGCGTCTCGATCACCTTGAGCCCGTGCTTGCGCAGGCTGGAGCCGGTCTCGGTGACGTCGACGATGGCGTCGACGATGTCCGGGACCTTCGCCTCGGTGGCGCCGTAGGACGGCACGATCCGCGCCTTGACGCCGACCTCGTCGAAGTAGCGGCGGGTCAGTTCCGGGTACTCGGTGGAGACGCGGACGCCGTCGGGCAGCTGGTCCCCGCGCTCGACACCCATCTCCTTGGGCACCGCGAGCACGATGCGCACCGGGTTGGACGTCGCCTTCGAGTACTCGAGCTCGGTGACGGAGACGACGTCGGACGACGTCTCGTGCACCCAGTCCCGCCCGCAGATGCCGAGGTCGAACAGCCCCTGCTCGACGTACTGCGGAATCTCCTGCGGGCGCAGGAAGCGCACGCGGTCGATCCGGGGGTCGTCGACCGCGGCGTGGTAGTCACGGTCGGACCCGCGCCGAACGGCCAGGTCGGCGGCCGTGAACAACTCGAGCGTCGCCTTTTCGAGCGAGCCCTTGGGCAGGACGAGGGACAGCACCGGACCAGTGTGCCTGCCAGGACCCGGGCTGCCGAATGCCTATCCGGCGGTCAACCCGCGACGAGGAAGACGACGAGCCCGAGCATCACGAGCACGGCGAGTACGGCCAGCCCGAGCACCATCAGACGGCGGGATGTTCCCGGTTGCGGTGACGACGCAGGCTCGGAGAACGGATACCCGTGCGGGGCGTGCGACGGCGGACCCTGCCCGCCGACGAAGGGCCCCTGGCCGAGCAGCGGACCGCCTGCCGGAGGCGGCGAGCTCGGGCGGGTCGAGACCGGGGATGCAGAGGACGGGGATGCAGAGGCCGGGGGTGCAGAGGCCGGGGATGGAGAGATCGGGGGTGCAGAGATCGGAGCGCGGCACCGAGGGATGACGACGGTCCGCCGTGGGTCGTCCGCCTCCGGAGCTGCCGCAGGTGCTGGAATCGCCGGCTTCGGCGCTGCCTGTGCCGATGCCGCCGGAGTGGGGGGAGCCGCCGTGGCGACCACTCCCTCCCAGTCCCGGCGGAGGATCTGACGGACGCTGCCGGCCCGCTCGACCGGGCCCGGCAGGTCGCTCCGCTCGAGGAGGCGGTCCAGCAGCTTCGCCGAGGACGGGCGCGCGGCCGGGTCCCGCTCGGTTGCCGCCGCCACCAGGGAACGCAGCGATGGCGCGAGCCGTCCGAAGTCCACGTCAGGAGCGGAGGTCAACGCACGGTAGAAGAGCACGTGCGGGGCACCCTCGCCGAAGGGCAGCCGCCCGCTCGCGGCGTACCCCAGGGTGCAGCCCCAGGCGAACACGTCGCTGGCCGCGGTCGCGTTGCCGGTCTCGACCTGCTCCGGGCTGAGCCAACCCGGTGCGCCGAGGACGCTGCCGGCGGCGGTCAGCCGTACCGCGTCGACCGCCGCCGCGATCCCCAGGTCGATGACCTTCGGACCCTGGCGTGGCAGGAGGACGTTGTCGGGCTTCAGGTCACGGTGGACGAGGCCGTGCTCGTGGATCTCCAGCAGGGCGTCGGCCAGGGCGACCGCGAGGGCGAACTGCTGCGGATGGTCGAGCGGCCCGGACCGCGGAACCCGCTCCGACAGCGCCGGCCCGTCGATGTACTCGACCGCCATCCACGGCTGCTCGGCCTCGGTGTCGAAGTCGACCAGCGTCACCGTCGTCGGACTCTGCACCCGGAAGGATGCCTGCACCTCGCGCCGGAACCGGATGCGGAACTGCGGGTCGT
>JAVEDQ010000550.1 GCA_030840885.1 Frankiaceae bacterium | reverse complement strand
TCGGCCGTCGCGTCCTGCCGGTGGATCTCGGCGACCAGGTCGCTCTCGTCGACCGGTTCACCAACGCCTTGCCCGCCGCTGCTCTGACCTTGCGGGGCGAACCAGTCGGTGAGCATTTCGGGCGAGCCGTCGAGGGTCACGTTCTGGGTCACGATGAGGCTGCGCATACCGGTACTGACGAGGCGTCGATCGGGACCTCATCGGACCCAGGTGAGACATGCGCGCTACGACTGCCGAGGGCCGCGGGGTGCCACCAGCCCGACTCTCCCTTGACAAGAGGCTACGAGCGCGGAAGCCACGGATTGATCAGGTGCAGACCGAGCCCGGTGAAGTCGCTGGTGTTCCGCGTCACGAGGATCGCTCGCTGCGCCCTGCAGATGGCGGCGATCTGAGCATCGAAGCCGGAGATCGGCGTGCCGACCTGCTCCCGCTCAGTGACGACGTCCGCGTACCGACGGGCGGCGTCAGCATCGAACGGGAGGACGCGGTCGCTGAACGTGTCGAAGACATCGAGGGCCGCAGCCTGCAGAAGATCACGGCGACGACTTGCGGGGAGGCGGGCGATACCGAGGCGCACCTCGGCCACAGTGACCGCGGTGGTGTGAACCTGGTCGCTAGGCAGCTCGCCGGCCCACTGCTGGACAGTTTCGTCCGGACTCGACCGCATGAGCTCGGAGATGACGTTCGTGTCGAGGACGAGAATGCCCGGAGGCGGACTCAAGGCAACAGGTCAGCAGCGCGAGGCGGCTCGCAGCGGGCCGGGACATCCAGTTCGAGGCCCCCGAGATCACTGAAGCGACTCAGGAGCGACTGCGCCAACCCGTGCGGATCTCGGGGCGGGGCAACCGCCGCGGTCAAAATCGCCCGGATCTCGGCCTCCATGGAGCGACCGTTCGCGGCCGCCCGCAGCCGCAGCTGTTCACGCACAGCTTCGTCGAGGTCTCGAACGCTCACTGCCGCCATGCGGACCACCCCCTGCTAGCAATGCTAGCAGGTCAAGAACGCGGGAGCTAGGCGTACATGAGCGACCCGGGGGTCGTGAGCGTCTCCCCCGTCTCCAGCCACGTCTTCAACCCGGACAGGATCATCGGCCAGCCGCCGTAGAGCTGCTCGTTCGCGCCATCGCGGAGCTGGTCGTGCGTGAGCTTCAGGTGGCACGAGTCGCCGACCTGCTCGATCTCGTAGGTGATGCGCGAGACGCCCTCGGCCTGCACGTCCTCGCCCCACGACGCGAGCATCGTGGTGACCAGGCGGTGCGGCGGGGTGCTCTCGAGCACCTCCCCGCTGCCGAGCACGAAGCCGGCCTTCGGGTTCGACATCTCGATGCGGGCGCCGACGGTCCAGTCATCCGGCCCGGCTGCGACCGCCCCGTCACCGCGGTCGATGCGGACGGTGTTGCCGAACTGGAAGTGCGGACGGTCCTCGGCGCTGGTCAGCGCGGCCCAGAGCCGCTCCGGCGTGGTGCGGATGTAGATCTCGTAGATCTTCTGCATGGTCTGCTCCAGCTGAGATTTGAGGGAGCCGAGCGCCGCGACGACGGGCTCGGAGTACTTGCTGACCCACCGGTCGTGGACGCCTCGGATGGGCACCGGGTTGAGGAAGTGCAGCGTCTCGCGCCCCCGCCTGCGGGTGACGACGAGCCCGGCCTCCTCCAGCAGGCGCAGGTGCTTCATCACGCCGAAGCGCGACATCGCGAACCGGCTCTCGAGCGCGGACAGCGACTGGCCGTCCTGCTCGAAGAGCGCATCGAGGAGCTCACGCCGAGTGGGATCGGCGAGCGCCCGGAACACCTCGTCCACGAGCTTCAAGATAGGTGACCTTATGGTCACACGTCAAGGGTCAGCTGGTTCGGCGGACCAGAGCCAGGAACATCGCGTCGGTGCCGTGCCGGTGCGGCCACAGCTGCACCGTTGGACCGTCGCCGAGCCCGGGCATGCCGGCCGGCAGTGCCGCGCGGGCGTCGAGCAACTCGGTGGGCGGCGACGCCGGGTCCGCCCGGACAACGTCGACCACATCGACGGTCTCGGCCCGGTGCGGCGAGCAGGTCACGTAGGCGACGACGCCGCCGGGCCGGACCAGCCGCAGCGCGCTCGCGAGCAACTCGCGTTGCAGCGCGGCCAGCGGGGCGAGGTCGCCGGGCGTGCGGCGCCACCGTGCCTCCGGCCTCCGGCGCAGGGCCCCGAGGCCGGTACAGGGGGCATCGAGCAGGACCCGGTCGGCGGAAGCGGGACGAAGCGGTGGCTGCCGGCTGTCGGCGACCGCCACCGGCACGTGGGCGCCGGCGACCAGACGCGCGCGGGGCAGGTGCAGTTCCAGCCCGACGACGGACAAGCCGCGCGCGGCGAGCAGGGCGCTTTTGCCTCCCGGGCCGGCAGCGAGGTCGACCACCCCCGGGCCCGGTGCGTCCACCGCAGCCAGAGCGAGGGCCACGAGCTGACTGCCCTCGTCCTGGACGGCCGCCCGACCGTCGCGCACCGCCGTGATCTCGCCCGGGTCTCCCCCGTGGGTCAGCCGGACGGCGGCCGAAGACCACGGACCGCCCTCGGCGCCCTCCCCGGCGTCGGCGAGCAGTTCGTCGCGTTCCATCCGCCGGGCGACGAGGTGCACCTCGGGGCGCTCGTCATCGGCCAGCAGAGCGGCCCGCGTCTCGTCCCAGCCGTTCTCGGCGACCCCGAGCACGTCGGCGAAGGCCTCGACGATCCACCGCGGATGGGCGGTGACGACGGCGAGGTGTCCTGCGGGGTCGTCGTCGAAGGCCGGAGCGCCGAGGTCGTCTGCCGCGACGTCGTCGACGATGCGGCGCATGACAGCGTTGGCCAGTCGGCTGGCGCGCGGCTCGATCGAGCGGACCAGGTCGACTGTGGTGCTGACCGCCGCCCGGTCGGGCACCCGGGTGCGCCAGATCTGGTAGGCGCCGAGCCGGAGCGCGTCCCGGACGGCGGGGTCGAGTCCGCCGCGGGTGTGGCGGTCGATGAGAGCGTCGAGGGTGCCCAGCGCCCGCAGCGTGCCGTAGCCGAGTTCGGTCGCGAACGCCCGGTCCCGCGCGTTCAGCTTGTGCTCGTCGAACAGCTGCGGCAGTCGCAGGTTGGCGTAGCTGCCGTGCTCATCGACGTCGCGGAGCAGCTCCCAGGCCACCTCACGGGCCGCGTCCGGGCGACGGGCAGGCTGCTGA
>JAVEDQ010000543.1 GCA_030840885.1 Frankiaceae bacterium | reverse complement strand
GGCGAGTTCGGCCGTGTGCTGGCCGAGGCCGGCCTGCTCTCGCCGAAGCACGGCACCGCCCGGACCGACGACGAGGCCTCGGCCATCGCCGCCGACATCGGCTACCCGGTGCTCGTCCGCCCGTCCTACGTGCTCGGCGGGCGGGGCATGGAGATCGTCTACGACGACGCCTCGTTGCGCGCCTACGTCGCCCGGGCGACCGACGCGAGCCCCGAGCACCCGATCCTCGTCGACCGGTTCCTCGACGACGCCGTCGAGGTCGACGTGGACGCGCTCTACGACGGCGAGCAGCTCTACCTCGCCGGCGTCATGGAGCACATCGAGGAAGCCGGCATCCACTCCGGCGACTCGGCCTGCGCCCTGCCGCCCATCACCCTCGGCCGTACCGACATCGCCCGGATCCGCGAGGCGACCGAGGGCATCGCCCGCGGTGTCGGCGTGCGCGGGCTGCTGAACGTGCAGTTCGCGCTGCAGTCCGACGTCCTCTACGTCATCGAGGCGAACCCGCGGGCCTCGCGCACGGTGCCGTTCGTGGCCAAGGCGACCGGGGTGGCGTTGGCGAAGGCGGCGTCGCGGGTGATGCTCGGCGCGACCATCGACGAGCTGCGTGTCGAGGGGCTGCTCCCGGCCGGCGACGGCGCGAAGATGCCGCTGCGCAGCCACGTCGCCGTGAAGGAAGCCGTGCTCCCCTTCAACCGCTTCACCGGGGTCGACACCGTCCTGGGCCCGGAGATGAAGTCGACCGGCGAGGTGATGGGCATCGACTCCGGCTTCGGGGTCGCCTACGCGAAGAGCCAGGCCGCCGCCTACGGCACGCTGCCGACGAAGGGCCGGGTGTTCGTCAGCGTCGCCAACCGCGACAAGCGGGCGATGGTGTTCCCCATCAAACGGCTGGTCGACCTCGGCTTCGAGGTCTTCGCCACCGACGGCACCGCCGAGATGCTCGACCGGAACGGCGTCCGCGCCACCGTGCTCCCGAAGTTCAGCGAGGGCCTCGCCGGCAACGCCGTGGAGCGAATCCTCGCCGGCGAGATCGACCTCGTCATCAACACCCCGTTCAGCACCTCGGGCAACACCGGCCCGCGCGTCGACGGGTACGAGATCCGCAGCGCCTGCGTCGCCCACGAGGTGCCGTGCGTGACAACGGTGCAAGGGGCTTCGGCGGCGGTGCAGGGGATCGAGGCGGTGATCCGCGGGGACCTCGACGTCAAGCCGCTGCAGGTCTGGCACGCCGAACTCGCGGTGCTGCGCGAGCAGGCCGCGGCGGCGATATCCAGCGGGGACCGCTGATGCCCACCCAGGTCCGCAACGCCTCGGTGCTGCAGATCGAGAAGCTCGGCGCGTACTACCGGCTGCGCGTCGTCGCGCCGGCCATCGCCGAGGCGGTGCGCCCGGGCCACTTCGTCGCCTTCGCCGTCGGGGGCGCCGACGGCGGTCTGCTCCTGCGCCGCGCGTTCTCCGTCTACGCCGTCGGCGGCGGAGGCTCGGCCGGCGGCGGCACGGTCGACGTCATCTTCTCCGTCTCGGGGGCCGGCACCCGGTGGCTCGCCGAACGGCGCCCCGGCGACCGGCTCGACGTCGTCGGACCGCTCGGCCGTCCCTTCCCGCTGCCGGTCGAACCGGCCCGCTGCGTGCTGGTCGGCGGCGGCTACGGCGCGGCGCCGCTGTTCCTGCTGACGGCCGCGCTGCGCAAGCGCAACTGCCGCGTCGACATGGTGCTCGGCGCGGCCACGGAGTCGCGGCTGTTCGGCGCCCTCGACGCGAAACGGGTCTCCGACACCGCCGCGATCGCCACCGACGACGGCTCGGCCGGCGTGCACGGACGGGTCACCGACGCGCTCGACCCCTACCTCGAGCGGGCCGACGTCGTCTACGCCTGCGGCCCGATGCCGATGCTGGCCGCGGTGACCAAGCGCGCGCTAGCCGAGGGCATCCCGACCCACGTCGCCGTCGAGGAGGCCATGGCGTGCGGACTCGGGGTCTGCATGACCTGTGTGCTCCCGGTGCGCGGCTCCGACGGTGTGCCCCACATGGTCCGTTCCTGCGTGGAGGGGCCGGTCTTCCCCGGGGATCGGGTCATGTTCGACGACGTCGGCACCATCCCGGCAGGAGCTGTCTGATGACGACGACCTCCCCCCGCCCGACGGCCCGCGGCGTGACCTCGGCCGACGTCGACATGTCGGTGACGCTGGCCGGCGTGCCGTTCCCGAACCCGGTTTTCACGGCGTCGGGGTGCGCCGCCGCCGGTCGCGAGCTGAGCCAGTTCTTCGACGTCAGCGACCTCGGGGGAGTGGTCACCAAGTCGGTGATGCGCGAACCCCGCACCGGACGGCCCACACCGCGGATGGCGGAGACGCCGTCGGGCATGCTCAACTCGATCGGTCTGCAGGGGCCGGGGATCGACGCCTTCCTCGCCAAGGACCTGCCGTGGCTCGACGAGCACGACGCGCGCGCGGTCGTCTCCATCGCCGGCAGCTCGGTCGAGGAGTACGCGGCCCTCGCCCGCAAGCTGCGCGGTGCCCGTGGCGTCGCGCTGCTCGAGGTCAACATCAGCTGCCCCAATGTGGAGGACCGCGGCAAGGTCTTCGCCTGCAACCCGGTCGCCGCGTCCGAGGTCATCCGGGCCGTACG
>JAVEDQ010000542.1 GCA_030840885.1 Frankiaceae bacterium | reverse complement strand
TCGGGCTGCTCGCGCTCGGCTCCATCGCCCTGCTGCTGCTGAACGGCACCCTCACCATCGAGGCCGCCGCCACCCGCGCCGGCATCGTCCTCGTCGTCCTGATGGTGCTCGAGCGGGTCGTCGCTCCCGTGGTGTGGACGATCGTGTCCGGCGAGAACCGCGCCGACGACCCGTCATCGAACGACGACGGCGCGGAGGCGACCAGGGAGCACACCGGCGCCTGACCTGTCGGATCTCGCGGACATGCTGCGATCTCCCTACCGGCCGTGTTCAGTCGCACTGGTGCTGCGGCTCTCCGATGAACAGAGAGCCGCGCTACGCCTGTTCGTACCCGCCGAGACGTAGTCCCCGTTGTGTATGCGCAGGCCTGTGGCTGTGACGGCGGCGTGGTCGGTCGCTGCAGCCGGTCACGCAGCATGACGCGACGACGTAGGTGGAGTAGCCCGAGGCGCGCGCGGTGCATGGACAACGGCGCGTCCGACGAATCGCGGGGGCACCGGTGCAGTCACCGACCTAGTCTGCGCCGAGTATGGCTTTCGAGTCGTAGCTGCGACCGTCGACTATCAGCTGGTAGGAGCGCGCGCGACCAAACCGGTACTTGTCCAGGAACCGTGTCTGTCCCAGCTCCTCGTACTCCTGGACTGCCGCAAGAACATGTTCCCGACGAACCAGATCCCAACGGCCCATCCGCTCAGTCTGCCGAGATCGGGCATGAAGCGCACTAGGATCCGGCGGCGCGCCGAACGCTCGATCAGCGGCGTGGTGGATCGTGTTCGCAGGCGTACCCCCGGCCGAACGACTCGTGGAGGCCCGATGACCTTCTGTCGTTTGCTGCGTCTGAATCCAATGCGGGGCCGGGCCGCCGGCATCGGCTGGGCGATGAAGGGAGGGCTCATGGAGACCATCAATCTCGGAGCGGCGGAGGGGCTGCCGCCGGTGAACTGGGACGCCATTGTCGAGAAGCTCGCGGCGGGGTCAGCGCCCGCCCCTGACGCGCCGAACTCGCGCACGACTTGGTTGGCGACGGTGAACGACGATGGCAGCCCGCACGTCACTGCGGTCGGTGCCTTGTGGGTTGACGGCGCGTACTGGTTCCAGACGGGGACGGCAACGCGGAAGGGACGGAACGTCATGCGCGACCCGCGGTGTTCGGTCGCCGTGTCGGTCCGAGGCGCAGACATCGTGGTCGAGGGTGACGCTGCACGAGTCATCGAGCCGAGCAACCTGTCACGCATCGCCAAGGCATGGGCGGACCAGGGTTGGCCGGCTGAGCCCGACGAGAGCGGCTCGGGCATCACTGCCCCTTTCAATGCACCGTCGCTGGGACCACCGCCGTGGAACGTGTATCGCATTGAGCCGCGTTCGGCGACGGTGGTCCTTGGAACGGACCCGGGCGGGCTGACTCGCTTTCGGTTCTGACGCCGAGCTTTCGGCACCGGCGCGGCGCCAGCCCTCAACGGGCACGCCACGGCTCCTCCGTGCCTATGCCTTCAGCTCTCGGGTTGCGGTGTCACTCGACCCGGGCAGCCGCGCTGCGGCGCGGTCGGGAGAGCGGTCAACGGCATGAGCGAGATCAGCGGCCTGGTCGGGTGCTTCAGGTGTGCCGGTGGGCCATAGCCCCGCGCCATATCCAGCGCTATGTGCGACATTCACCGGGCCCGAGTAGCTGCTGGCGCACGCCTGAGACTCCGAGCCGAGCTGGTCTCGTCCACCTAAGGCGGCCCATCGCATCCTCCGCGCTTCGTAGGCGTCACGATCCCGCCCGATGCCTCGGTCGAGCGCGATATGGCCGCGAATTCCCTGGGAGGTCAGCCACCGTCCACGTCGTGATCGCCATCTCGAGCCTGCTGCCTAGACCCGGTGACGACTAGCGTGGGTTCGGCCGGAACTCGCCCATGGAAGGGGTCGACTTGCCAGAGACGCAGTACGCCGCCGCCAACGAGTTGAAGATCGCCTACGAGACGTTCGGCTCGTCGAGCGACGCGCCCATCCTGATGGTGATGGGCTTGGGCACGCAGATGATCGCGTGGCCGGATGAGATGTGCCAGCAGATCGCCGACCGTGGCTTCTACGTCATTCGCTTCGACAATCGGGACGTCGGCCTGTCGACCCACCTCGACGAGCTGCCCACCCCAACACGGAGCGATCTGCTGCTACGGCGCAAGCCGCCGTACAAGGTCACTGACATGGCCCGTGACGCGCTCGGGCTGATGGACAAGCTGGGCATCGAGTCAGCTCATGTCGTCGGAGCGTCCATGGGCGGTTACATCGCCCAGTCCCTGGCGGGACTGTTCCCGGAGCGTGTCCGGAGCTTGACGCTGATCATGACTTCGACCGGCTCGCGGCGCGTCGGCTACCCGGCACCGCAACTGGTGGCCCAGCTGCTTCGACGGCGGAGCGTCCGCAGTCGGGAGGAGGCGCAGGACCTCGCGGTCCAGACGTTTCGCCTCATCGGCTCCAAGGGCTACGAGTTCGACGAAACCCGCACCCGGGACGTTGCCGGCCGCAGCTATGACCGCGCCACCGACCGCCACGGCTACTTCCGTCAGCTGTGGGCAAGCGTCGCCCAGCCGAACCGGACCAAGTTTCTGCGCCAAATCCCCGTCCCCACGCTGATCATGCACGGGATGAACGACCCGCTCGTCAACGTCAGCGGAGGCGTCGCTCTGGCGAAGGCGATCCCGAACGCCGAGTTCATCGGCTTCGCCGGAATGGGCCACGACCTCCCTCGCGCGCTTTGGCCGCGCTTCGCGGCCGAGATCTGCGCCGTCGCCAAGCGAGCAGCCGAGGCAGCCCCCTCGGGTGAGTGAGCGGCGCCCTCCTCCGGCTCGTCTGCCCCACTCGAGGGTGTCGAGCGGACGGAGGGCCCCTTTCAACCGGGGCAAGTCGGAGAGGATGCTGGCCGGGGGTGGCAGCAGGCCCTCCACCGACGCCCCAACTCGGAGGTCCACGTGCAACGCCTGAGCCCGCTTGACGCGTCCTTTCTGCACATCGAGAGCGGGTCGAGCCCGATGCACATCGCGTCGACCGCGATCTTCGAAGGGCCGCCGCCGGGCGCGGAGGCGGTGCTGCGGATGGTGAAGTCGAAGCTTCCGCTCGTTCCGCGGTACCGGCAGAAGGTGCGGTTCGTTCCGCTCGAGCTCGGCCGACCGGTCTGGGTTGATGATCCGCACTTCAATCTCGATTACCACGTGCGTCACACGGCGCTGCCGGCGCCGGGAAGCGACGAGCAGCTCCGCAACCTGATCGGTCGGATCATGAGCCAGGCTCTTGACCGCGCCAAGCCGCTCTGGGAGATGTGGATCGTCGAGGGGCTCGAGGACGGGCACTGGGCCATCATCTCCAAGAGCCACCACGCGATGGTCGACGGCGTATCCGGCACCGATCTGCTCGCGGTGATGCTGGACAGCAGCCCTGATCCCGAGCGGCCTGCGCCGCCGACCTGGGAGCCCGAGCTCGAGCAGTCCTCAGTCCAGTTCTTGGGCTCGGCTGTGGCAGAGCGGGTCTTCAACCCCTACGAGGCCTTCCGCAGTGCCAGGTCGCTGGTCATGCGACCCCGTCGTCTTCTCAGTGAGGTCGCGACGACAGCCAAAGGACTGACGTCGATGCGCAACCTCGTCATCCGACCGACCGCGCTGACTTCGCTGAACGGCCCCATCGGCCCCCACCGCCGCTACACCTGGGCGCGCGGCCACGTATCGGACGTGAAGCAGATTCGAGGCGCGCTCGGCGGAACCTTGAACGACGTCGTGCTCGCCGTCATCACCCAAGGCTTCCGGCAGCTGCTGCAGAGCCGCAGTGAGGAGGTCGACGGGCGGACGGTCCGGACCCTCGTGCCGGTCTCGGTGCGCAAGGGAGACCAGCAGGGCAGCTACGACAACCGCGTCTCGGCGATGTTCGCCGAGCTGCCGATCGGTCTCGAGGATCCCGTCGAGCGGCTGCACAGCATCAGCGAGCAGCTCAAGGGCCTCAAGGAGTCGCAGCAGGCCGTGGCCGGGGAAACCCTGACGTCCCTCGCCGGCTTCGCCCCGCCGGCCCTTCTCGCGGCCGGCACGCGGGTGGCGCTACGCATGCCGCAGCGCAGCCTCAACACCGTGACGACCAACGTGCCCGGGCCACGCGTTCAGCTCTACGCCGCCGGACGCAAGATGCTCGAGGCGTTCCCCTACGTGCCGCTCGCCGGACAAGTGCGCGTCGGGGTGGCGATCTTCTCCTACCTCGACAGTCTCAACTTCGGAATCACCGGCGACTACGACAGCAACCCTGACCTCGACGTGCTTCCGCAGGGCATCACCGCCGGGCTGGCCGATCTGAAGAAGGCGGCAGAGGCTTCCCGCGGGTAGCACAGGTGATCTCGGCGGAGCAGTCCGGCGCCCCGACCCCATGACGGCCCAGGGTTGTCACGCGATCCCGGTAGGGCCACGCTGCGCCCATCCACATCCCCCGATGCTAGGAGAACACGATGGCCGAGAGCGTCTACCGCATCACCGAACTCGTCGGAACGAGCACGGAGTCCTGGGAGAAGGCGGCGTCGGCAGCAGTCGAAACGGCGGCCAAGAGTCTGCGGGACCTCCGGATCGCCGAGGTCGTCGAATTCGACATGCAGCTGGAGGACGGGCAGGTCAAGGCGTATCGCGCCCGAGTGAGGGTTTCCTTCAAGTACGAGGGCGCCAGCTGACCGCGCCGCCCTGATGGAAACGTCACACGCTGCCGCGAGCCCTGCTGGGCTCTTGCCCTCGAACTCGTTGGCTGACTTGCGAGTCATCTGCCATAAAGCCGTCGGCGCACGAGTTGCCTCGTTCACTCGACGGGCCTCCGCTATGGCGAAGCTGGGGCGTTCGTTCTGGCGGCCGTTGAGACAGGAAACCGGGCGCAGCGGTTACTCACGGCACCGAGAGCACAAGAGCGCGGCGGACCAAGCGACGAGCGGCCTTCGCGGGCGCTCGTCGCCTCTCTGCTGTCAAGGGGCAGATACGCGTTATCAGCGGCGTGGTCGGTTACCTCCGGGGGTGCGCGCCGGGGTGAGCGGCGCCCGGTAGCCGGCGTTCTCGGACGGTTTCGCGGTCAGGGCCGGCGTGGCTCACGCTCCGGCGCTGGTGATGCGGGGACGGATGTCGGTGCGGCCCAGCTGGGACAACGTCTTGTGATGCGTCCGGGCGAAGGGGAACGACGAGCGCGCGGGTCGTTCTGCGGCGTCGAGCTGGACCAGGGCCGCTCGTCAGGTCTGACTCTCTGTTGGGACCGCGTCAGGTCAGCGCCCCCAGCAACCTGACGATGTCGCGTGCGGTCTGCTCGTCGTGGGTGTGCGTCAGCAGACCCTCGATTACGAAGACCGCGATGCGGGTCGCTGCGGGTAGGTCCTGCTCACGGACGCCGGCGGCTCGGAATCCCTCCGCGAGGTTGATGTCGGCCAGGGCGTGGAAGCGATCGTGCCAGTCGTTGACCACGGGTGAACTGCTCACGCGGGCGTGGACCACCGAAACGAGCCGATGCAGCCGTCGCAGACGTGTGATCACCCAGAGCAGTTGTTCGTCCCACGGCTGCTCGCCTGCGGCTGCGTGTTCGCGTAGCGCCGAGGCGAGGACCTGGTCCAGCACGGCGACCAGAAGCGCGTCCTTGTCGTCGAAATACCAGTAGATCGTGGTGGTCGTGACTCCCGCCGCTGCGGCGATTCGCGCCATCGGGGTGTCCTCGAAGCCGACGTCGACGAAAAGCTGTTCAGCCGCGTCCACGATTTCGGCCCGCTTCTCCTGTCGGTCCTGCGGGCGCCGGTTCGCAGGCATGGCCGAACCGTATCTTGACTGCCGTTCAAGAGCAGCTAGGCTGCTCTTGCATGGCATTCAAGAACCGGTTGCTGCATCGGCCGCCAGCGTCATGCATCTCGTTCCCGTCCTCGCACCTCCAGGAGAACTCGTGACTCACCCGACCGACTTGCCGTTCAGGACCTCGGAACAGACGTTCCTGTCCGAGGGCACGACGTGCGCGGCGCGGGTCTACCGCCCGGGCGTCGACCCGACTGGGACGACGGACAGTCTCAGACCGGTCGTCGTGATGGGCCATGGGTTCGGTGGGGTCCGGGCGCTACGGCTCTACGCCTACGCCGAACGGTTCGCCGCCGCCGGTTACCTGGTCGTGGTGTTCGACTACCGCGGGTTCGGTGAGAGCGAAGGCACTCCCCGGCAGGTGCTCGACATCGGCATGCAGCTCCAGGACTGGCGTGCCGCCCTGACGTTCACCCGCACGCTGCCCGGCGTGGACGCCGAGCGGGTCATCGCTTGGGGGACGTCCTTCGGCGGCGGTCACGTCATCACCTTGGCCGGGCAGGGTGAGAAGCTCGCCGCAATCATCTCGCAGGTCCCGCACGTGAGCGGCCCGGCAGCGGTGCGCGCCACCGGCCTGGCTCCCAGTCTGCGTGTCATCCGACGGGGCATCCTCGACCAGGCCGCCGCGCTGCTGGGCCGCGATCCCGTCTACGTCGACGC
>JAVEDQ010000423.1 GCA_030840885.1 Frankiaceae bacterium | reverse complement strand
TGCTCGCGATGCCCGACGACGCCGGGGTGCTCCGGCTCGACGAGGAGTCGAACGTCGGCGTCGCCATGGCGTTGGACGGCCCGGCCCGCTTCGCCGCACTCGATCCCTACGCCGGCGCGCAGCTGGCGCTGGCTGAAGCCTGCCGCAACGTGGCCGCCACCGGCGCGGTGCCGATCGCGGTAACCGACTGCCTCAACTTCGGCTCCCCCCAGGACTCCGAGGTGATGTGGAGCTTCGCGGAGACCTGTCGTGGGTTGGCCGACGCGTGCCGCACCCTCGGCATCCCGGTGACCGGCGGCAACGTGTCGTTCTACAACGGCACCGGCGTCGTGGCCATCCTGCCGACCCCGGTGGTCGGCGTGCTCGGCCTGTTCGACGACATCACCCGCCGCACCCCGTCGGCGTTCCAGGCCGAGGGTGAGGTGCTGCTGCTGCTCGGCGACACGCACGACGAGTTCGGCGGCTCGGTCTGGGCGTGGACCGCCCACCGGCACCTCGGCGGTTCCCCACCCCGCGTCGATCTCGCGGCCGAGCAGACGTTGGCCGAGGTACTCGTCGCCGGGTCCCGCGATGGGATGCTCTCCTCCGCGCACGACCTTTCCGAGGGCGGGTTGGCGGTGGCGCTCGTCGAGTCGTGCCTGCAGGGCCACCGTGGCGCGCGGGTCGTGCTGCCCGAGGGCGCCGATCCGTTCGTCTCGCTGTTCAGCGAGTCCGCCGGCCGCGCGCTGGTTTCGGTGCCGCGTTCAGAGGAGCTGCGCTTCACCGACATGTGCGAGGCACGCGGTCTGCCGTGGACCCGCATCGGCGTCGTGGAGGCCACCGAGGCGCCGTTCGAGGTGCAGGACGTGCTCAGCGTGCCGCTCGACGAGCTCCGGAACGCGTACGAGGACACGCTGCCCCGCATCTTCGGCGCGCCCTTCGGCGGTGAAGCAGTCGCACACAGCTGAGGCGCTGGGCGACGGGTCGTCGGCCGGCTGCCGCTCGCGCCGCAGCGCGACGAGCAGGGTCGCGAGGCCGAAGCCGAACCACACGCCGTTGAGCATCAACATCGGCCAGGCCTGCTGGTAGAGGCACTGCACGATGAGCGCGGCCGCGCCCAGCACGTTGAGCACCTGGTACCGGGTCGACGCCGACGGCAGGCGCCCGGTGCTGCTGAGCCCGTAGGCGGCGAGCAGGACAGCCGCGCCGCCCCAGCCCGCCACGAAGACGAAAAGGGTCAGCGCGCTCATGAGGCGGCGACAGGAGCGCGAAAGGCGGCAAGCAGGGGGAACACGTCTCCCAGCTTGCATTCAGCGCGACTAAAGGACAATCGACCAATACTTCAGGCGGCCTACAGTGTTGCTTCATGGACCTCGACACCCGCCGGTTGGCCGTGCTGGCCGCCATCGGACGCGGCGGGAGCGTCACCGCCGCCGCCCAGCTCCTGTACATCACCCCCTCCGCGGTCAGCCAGGCGGTGGCCGCGTTGGAGCGGCAGACCGGGTTGACGCTGTTGGACCGGGGTCCGCGCGGGTCCCTGCAGACGCGGGCCGGCGAGCTGCTCTCCGCCACGTCGGACCGGATTCAGCAGGAGCTGGCGGGCGTCGAGCAGGACCTCGCCGTCCTGACCGGTGAGCTCAGCGGCAGCGTGACGCTGACGGCTGGTCCGGTGGCCATCCGTCATGTCCTGGCCCCGGCGTTGAACGCGATGGCGGAGACACATCCCGCCATCTGGCCGCGGGTGGTGGACCACGGCGAGGTCCGGGCGCTGGAGGCGTTACGCGCCGGGTCCGTGGACGTCGTCGTGGTCGACCGCGACCCGGAGGGGGAGCCGGGTGTGACGGTCGGGAGCCGCTACGGCCGCGGTCTCGCGGCCGGGGACCTGCTCGACGACCCCTACCTGGTGGTGGTGCCGTGGACGTGGCCTGCGCCGAGCACGCTGGCAGACCTGTCCGACCGGCCCTGGGTGGACGGCCGCCGCGGCTCACCGGCACGGCGGGCGCTGGACCGGCTCGCCACCGCGCACGGCCTCCAGCTGCGGCGGGTGCACGAGTGCCACGAGTTCCCGGCCGTGCTGGCCCTGGTGGCGGCGGGCCTCGGGGCCGCCGTGGTGCCGCGGCTCGCCCTCGTCGACGTGGACCTCACCGACGACGACCCGCCGGTGCGCACGACGACACTGTCGGGGCCCGGGTTCCGTCGGCTGAGCGCGCTCTACCGCACCGGCGGTGCCGAGCCGACGGCCGTGGTCCGGGCCGTTCTCGACGCCCTTTCCGCGGCCGCCGACAGCATCACGTCATTGATGGAGCCCAGCAGTTGACGTCGGCTGCTTGACGTCAGCCGGCTGGAGACTTGTTCTCGTCCGCGGTCAGGCTGGCCGTCATCTCCGTCTCGAGCTGGGCCATGTACCGCTTGGAGGTCCGCTTCACCTTCAGGTCGCCGACGGCGCTGAGTACGACCGTCCGCATCGCCGACATGAAGGCCAGGGAACGGGGGACGTAGATTCGCCGGCTCCGGCGCGCGATGCCCTCGATGAAGGCTTCGGCGCACGCCTCGACGGACGTGTAGGAGCCGAGGGCACCCGGCAGCGTCGCGTGGATCTTGTCAAAGGTCGGCATCTGCGCGCGCAGGTCCCGCACCATGTCGGTGTCGATCCAGCAGGGGTAGGCGACCCCGACCTGGACCTTCTTCGCCGCGAGTTCCTGACGTAGCACGTTGCCGAACTGCTCCACCCCCGCCTTGCTCGCGCCGTAGGCCGACATCCCGGGCATGGCCGCGAAGGCGGAGGCGGACGCGACCAGCAGCAGGTATCCGCGTCGGGCCTCCACGTGCGGGAGGGTCGCCGACACGGTCCGCATCACCCCGAGCAGATTGATCTCGATGGTCTTCGCCAACGACTCGGCGCTGCTCAGCGACACCGTCATGTAGGTCCCGACACCGGCGTTCGCGATGACGACGTCGATGCCGCCGAACCGACCGACGGTGCCGTCGACGGCCCGCTCCAGCGAGGCGGTGTCGGTGACGTCGCACTCGAACCAGGCCGCGCCCGGCCCGAGCTCGCGCGCCAGCGATGCGAGCCGCTCGGGCTCGAGCCCGGTGAGGGCCACCTTCGCCCCCTGCGCCACGGCCAGCCGGGCGGTGTGCTCGCCGATGCCGCGGGCGGCACCGGTGATGAAGACGACCTTGCCGGCCAACGACTGTTTCCTCAGGGTCACGCCGATGCCCCGGCGGTCGGCGCGCCGACAGCACTGGTGCCCGAGGTCACCGCCGACTTCTCCTGCGGCGCCGCCGTGCCGGCCGCCACCTCGCGACGCGTGCGGAGGTGGTAGTTCTCCGGGTCGAACGCCCGCAGGCGACGGCGGAACTGGAAGGTGAAGTCCGGCCACAGCGTCGTGTTGCGGCCATGGGCGTCGACGTACCAGCTCTGGCAGCCGCCGGCGATCCAGACGGTGCCGGCCATGCGACGCTGCACCTCGTCGTCGAACGCGGCCTGCTTGTCGGCGCGCGGCTCGACCGTGGCGAGACCGCGGTCGTCCATGGTCTTGATCGCGTCGGCGACGTAGGCCACCTGCGACTCGATCATGTACACCTGCGAGGTGTGGCCGAGCCCGGTGTTGGGCCCCACGACGAAGAAGAAGTTCGGGTAGCCGGTGACGGTCGAGCCGAGGTAGCTGGCCATCGTGTCGGACCAGGTGTCGGAGAGCAGCGTGCCGCCGGTGCCGCGCAGCCACTTCGCGATGGGCATCTCGGTGGGTGAGAAGCCGGTGCCGAACAGGATCGTGTCGACCTCGTGCTCGACGCCGTCCTTCGTGACGATGCTGTTCTCGCGCACCTCGGCGATGCCCGAGGTCTCCACCTCGACGTTCGGCTGCGACAGGGCCTTGTACCAGTCGTTGGAGATCAGGATGCGCTTGCAGCCGATGGTGTAGTCCGGCGTGACCTTCTTGCGCAGCTCGGGGTCGGGCACGTGCTTCTCGATGTGCTTGCGGGCGATCAGCTCCGGC
>JAVEDQ010000508.1 GCA_030840885.1 Frankiaceae bacterium | reverse complement strand
CCATCGAGGACGACGGCACCATCTACGTCGGCGCGACCGACGGCCCGAGCGCCGAGGCCGCACGCAGCGCCATCCAGGCGATCGCGCTGCCGACGATGCCCGAGGTCGGCGAGCGCTACCTCGGCACGGTGGTGAAGACGACCAACTTCGGCGCCTTCATCTCGCTCACCCCCGGCAAGGACGGCTTGCTGCACGTCAGCAAGATGAAGAACCTCGCCGGCGGCAAGCGGGTCAACAACCCCGAGGACGTCGTCGCCGTCGGGCAGAAGATCCAGGTCGAGATCGCCGAGGTCGACAACCGCGGCAAGATCAGCCTGCAGCCCGTCGAGGACGCCTCCGCCGACGGCGAGGCGACGCCCGCCGCCGAGCTCGCCGCCGAGTGAGTTCGACCGCTCAATGACGCTCCGCGTCGTCGATCGCTCGGATCTGCTGGAGGGCACGGTGCGCCGCACCGTGCTCTCCAGCGGTCTGCGCATCCTCACCGAGGTGCTGCCCGGCGTCCGGTCCGCCGCCATCGGCCTGTGGGTCAACGTCGGGTCGCGGGACGAGACCGTGCCCGAGGCCGGGGCGTCGCACTACCTCGAGCACCTGCTGTTCAAGGGCACTCCGACCCGCAGCGCGCTGGAGATCTCCGCGTCGCTCGAAGCCGTCGGCGGTGACCTCAACGCCTTCACCAGCCACGAGTACACGTGCTACTACGCCCGGGTGCTCGACGCCGACCTGCCGCTGGCCGTCGACGTCCTCTCCGACATGGTGCAGTCCTCGCTGATCACCGCCGAGGACGTGGACGCCGAACGCGGCGTCGTGCTCGAAGAGATCGCCATGCACGACGACGACCCCGGCGACGCCGTCCACGACGTGTTCTCGACCGCCCTGCTCGGCAGCGGCCCCCTCGGGCGGCCGATTCTCGGCACGGTCGGCTCGATCGAGGACATGCCGCGCGACCGCCTCGACGACTACTACCGGACCCGCTACACCGCCCCGTCCACCGTTGTCGCCGTGTCCGGCGCCCTCGACCACGACGAGGTCGTGCGGGCCGTGATCGCCGCCTTCGCCCGGGCCGGGGACGTTGCCGAGGCCGAGCCCGCTCCGGCGCGGGTCGGGTCGGGTCCTCCGCCGCCCGGTCGCCGCACCGAGGTGTCGCGCCGCAGCACCGAGCAGGCCCACCTGGTGCTGGGCACCGCCGGGCTCGCCCGTACCGACCCCCGCCGCCATGCCCTGTCGCTGCTGTCGACCGCGCTTGGCGAGGGGATGAGCTCCCGGCTGTTCCAGGAGATCCGCGAGAAGCGCGGCCTGGCCTACTCGGTCTATTCGTTCACGTCCTCGTTCGCCGACGCCGGGATGGTCGGCGTCTACGCCGGCTGCGCACCCCGGCGCGTCGAGGAGGTCCTCGGCCTGTGCCGTCAGGAGATGCGGGCCGTCGCGGCCTCGGGGTTGACCGACGACGAACTGACCCGTGCCAAGGGGCAGAGCCGCGGCGCCCTCGTGTTGAACCTGGAGGACCCGCTCTCGCGGATGAGCCGGCTCGGTAAGTCCGAGCTCGTCTACGGCGAACTGCCTCCGCTCGACGAGCTGCTCGCCCGCTACGACCGCGTCACCGCCGACGACGTGCGGGCAGTCGCCGCCGACGTGCTCGGGGGCCCGTACGTCCTCGGCGCCGTCGGCCCCTTCGGGGCCAAGCGCTTCGACCATCTCGAGCTGGAGGTCGCCTCGTGACCAGCCCCGCCACCCCTGCCGACATCGCCGTCGGCGTCCTCGGCGCCCGCGGCCGCATGGGCTCCGAGGTGTGCCGGGCGGTGGAGGAGGCCGACGGTCTCGCGCTCGTCGCCGCCGTCGACGCCGGCGACGACCGGGAGCCGCTGCGGGCGGCGTCCGTGGTCGTCGACTTCACCACGCCGGACGCCGTGCTCGACAACGTCCGGTGGTGCATCGATGCGGGCGTCCACGCCGTCGTCGGGACCACCGGCTTCGACGAGGACAAGCTCGCCACCGTGCGCGGCTGGCTGGCCGACGCACCAGGGGTCGGCGTGCTCGTCGCCCCCAATTTCGGCATCGGCGCCGTCCTGCTGATGAAGTTCGCCGCCGAGGCGGCCCGCTGGTTCGAGTCGGTCGAGATCATCGAACTGCACCACCCGCGCAAGGCCGACGCCCCCAGCGGCACCGCCCGCCGAACCGCGGAACTCATCGCCGCCGCCCGTCGCGACGCGGGCCTCGACCCCTCCGGACCCGACGCCACGAGCTCCGCTCTCGACGGCGCCCGCGGCGCCACCGTCGACGGGGTGCCGGTGCACGCCGTCCGGCTCTCCGGCCTGGTCGCCCATCAGGAGGTGCTGTTCGGCGGCACCGGCGAGACGCTGACGCTGCGCCACGACTCGCTCGACCGGGCGTCGTTCATGCCCGGCGTCGTCTCGGCCGTGCGCCGCATCGGCGACCGGCCTGGGCTGACCGTCGGGCTCGAGCAGCTGCTCGAGCTCTGACCTGGGGACGGCGATGTTGGGGACGCCGATGTTGGGGACGGCGATGTTGGGGACGGCAGCCCGATGAGCAGCTCGGCCCGGTTCCGGATTCCCCGGGCGCTGCTGGTCGTGGTGCTCGTGGTCGCCGTCCTCGGCTTCTACATCGTCCTGCTCGGCATCCGCGGCGTCACGTTGCTGGGCGACCCGCGCTGGGTCGTGAAGGGCCTCGGCCTCGGGATCGTGCTGCTGCCGGTCGTCGGGGTGGCCATCGTCGTCGAAGAACTGCGCTTCGGCCGCGCGGCGCAGCGGCTCGGTCAGGTACTGGACGACGCGGGTGAGCCGGCTCCACCGGCGGGTGATCCGCAGCATGTGTTCGACGTGCGCCGAACCGAGGCCGAGCAGGCTCCCGACGACTGGCGGGCCTGGTACCGGCTGGGCGTTGCCTACGGCGCCGCCGGCGATGTCGGCAGGGGGCGCCGGGCCGTACGCAAGGCCATCGCGCTGGAGGCTAGGACACCTTCGGGGCGTTGAGCGCGGAGCGCACGGCGATCCCGACGCGGCGGGCACCTTCCGCATCGATGTGCAGGTGGTCCCCGATGTCGTAGTCGGGGGTCAGCCGGTTCGGCGCCGTCGGGTCCGCCACCGCGGCGGCGGTGTCGATGATCTTGACCCCGTACAGGGAGAATCGACCGGACAGCAGTGCGTCGTTCACGGCAAGGCGCTTCCGCTCGAGCGCCGACCCGCTGGTCTCGCCGCGTGGGAGCAGCGTGCAGAACCACAGCTGGGTCCCGCTCATGCTCGCCTCGGTGACGATGGTCGCCATCGAATCAAGGACATCTTCAGCAGACCGGCCGAGGCCGAGGTCGTTCGTCCCGAGCAGCAGGACCAGGTCGTCGATGTGCGGCTGTGCGATCCGAGGCCGGAGCGCTCCGGGTTCGTTGACATGCAGACCCTGCAGCAGTTGCTGTTCCCGGTCGACGCCGCGCATGGTCCCCATCACCCCGGGGCCGCTCAGGGCACCGCCGCCGACACCGGCGTTGACGACGGCGACTCCAGGGGCGACGAGTTGATCGCTCCACCGCTCGTAGCCGAAGTCGGGGGACACCGGGCCCTCCGTGAGCGAATCGCCGAGGGCGACCACGCTGCGTACCGCCGGCCCGTCGACCAGCACCGACCGGAGCCAGCGAACGCGACCCGGCGCCGGGAAGGCGCGTGCCGGCGCCGTCGCCGCCGCTGGCACCTCGGCGTCGGAGCATGCACCGGGCTCGACGAGCCCGACTTTGTGGTAGCCGTCGCCCGCGCTCGCCGTCACGGTGACCAGCACGTCGGTCCCGGCCATCACGGGCATGGCGAGCGGGTCGGAGACCACCTCGGCCCGAGCAGCCACCGTGACGTCGGGGGAGCCGGCGAAGTGGAGCGGCACGCTGGTCGTCGCGTCGACCTCCAATGAGTGCGGCGCCACCGGGCGGGCGACGCTGCCGGCCAGGATGCGGTAGCCGACCCCTGGCCCAGGGCTGCCGAACGTGAGGCGCAGCGTGCTGCCCGCGGCGGTCAGCCGGGCCGAGAAGCGGCAGGTCGTCGTCGCCGCCAACGGATCCGGTAGCACGTCCTCGGCGTGCCAGGCGCGGTGCCAGGTGTCGGACGCCGCCGGCGGCGGGCCGACGGGGGCGCCGGTCACGGCGGTCCCGTGCGCGCGGAGGCCGGCGCGGGCACCGATCCTGACGCTGTCCGATCCACCCGAGGGCGCGCAAGCGCCGGTCAGCGCCAGCCCGAGCACGCCGACGAGCAACGCCGCCGGCAACCGGGCGTAGCGGCGGGAGGGCACATCCTCCGTTCGCGGAGATCACCATCGCCGTGAGCGCCACCGAGGTGGACAACCCGAACGGGTGAACCTGCCCGACGTCGGTGACGGGTGGCGCGGCGGTGCCGACCTACAGTGACCGACATGGCGACGATCGCGTCGGTCGGGTCCCCGAGCGGCGATGGAGTTGCGGCTCCGCACCCGCACCGACGTGGCCGATTCCACCGGGTCCACAGGTTCCGCCGGTTTTCCGGGGCCCTCGCCGGCATCACCGCGGCTGCTCTCGTCATCCGTCTCGTCTATCTCCTCGGCTGGCACCACCCGTTCTCGCTCGGCGGTGACGCCTACTACTACTCCCGGGGCGCGAACCTCCTGGTCGACGGGCACGGGTTCCCGCAGCCCTACCGCTGGTTCGACGACGGGGTCTCGACGCCCGCCGCGCAGCATCCGCCGGCCTATCTCGTCGCGCTCGCCGCCACCTCACTGGTGGGCCTACGCAGCCCGTTCGCCCACCAACTGCTCTCCTGCCTGCTGGGCGCCGGCACCGTCGTCGTCCTCGGTCTGGCCGGGCGCCGCCTCGCCGGGCCGGCGGTCGGCCTCGTCGCAGCCGGGTTCGTCGCGGTCTACCCGAACTTCTGGTTCAACGACGCGCTGCTCATGTCGGAGACGCTGGTGCAGCTGACCGTCGCGACGGTGGTGCTGGCGTCGCTGCGCTTCTGGCAGCTCCGGACCCCGGGCACCGCTGTGTGGCTGGGGGTCGCCGTCGCTCTGGCGGCACTCACCCACGCCGAGATGATCCTGCTCGGCCCGCTCATCGCCTTACCGCTCTGCCTGCTCGCCCGTTCGGTGACGTGGCGCCGCCGTGTCGGCCTGCTCGTCTCCGCAGCGGCGGCCTGTGTCCTGGTCCTCGCCCCGTGGTGCGTCTACAACATCGTCCGGTTCGAGAAGCCCGTGCTGCTGACCACCGGGCTGGATGCCGCCCTGGTCGTCTCGAACTGCCCCGACACCTACTCGGGGGAGCACAAGGGATGGTGGTCCTACCCGTGCTTCATCAGCATCCCGCCGCCCCCCGGTGACGAGTCGGTGCAGGGGCCGGTCTACCAGGCGGTCGCCACCGATTTCATCCGGGCGCATCGCGCCGAGCTGCCCGGTGTCGTCGCCGCGCGCGTCGGCCGGCTGTGGGGCGTCTACCGGCCGCAGCAGCAGCTGGTCCTCGACACCATCGAGCAGCGGGAGATCCCGGCCTCGAGAGCGGCGCTGGCCATGTTCTACGGCCTGGTCGCGCTCTCCGTGCCCGGAATCGTGCTGCTACGCCGGCGCCGGGAACCGCTCTCGCCGGTGCTGGCCCCGCTGGTGACGGTCACGGTCAGCGCAGCGCTGATCTACGGCACGACACGGTTCCGGGCCGGGGCCGAAGACAGCCTCGTGCTGCTCGCCGCGGTCGGCTCCGTCGGCCTCGTCGAGCTGGCCAGACGACGTCGCGACTCTCCCGAGCGGCTCCGCGAGCGAGCGGGACCTCGCCGTTAGACTTCCCCGCGATGGGCGTAGAGACGGGGCATTCGCTGCCGGCAGCCGCCGTCGACGCTCAGGGCGACGCCGGAGCCCGCCCCGAGGTGGAGCGGTCGGGAGCGCATCGCCGTCGGCGGTGGTACGACCGGCTCTCGCGTGGTCCTTGGCTGTTCGCGCTGCTCGCCGCGCTGCCCGCCCTCGTGACGGCAGGACGCCTGCTGGTGGGCCTGGGTGGTGGTCGGTACCTCCCGTACGGCGACCAGGCCGTGCTGGAGCTGCGGGTCCGGGACGTGGGGGTGCATCCCGTCCTGCTCGGGCCGTACTCCCGATTCGACTTCTACCACCCAGGTCCGCTCGGCGC
>JAVEDQ010000484.1 GCA_030840885.1 Frankiaceae bacterium | reverse complement strand
GGTCCCGCTCGCCGAGGAGCCGGCGCGGGCCGGAGTGGTGCCGGTCAACCGGGCAACTGTCCCCAGCGAGCCCGCGATGCTCAGGAAACCGGACTGCGCAGTCGTTGCCTGGTGGCTCGACGACGCGGCCTTCGATGTCGACGAGGTGGCAACCGTGCTGCTCGGTGCGGTCGGCGCGGTCGGGGAAACCACGGCAACCGTCGCGACCGAGGCCGCGGTCAGACCGGCCGCCACCGGCGCCGCTGCCTGTCCGGCGACGGCGAGCAGGCCGAGGCCGGCGTCGGGCACCCGGGCGAGGAAGGGCAGGTGCACGAGGAACGACAGCGGACCGATCCCGTAGAGGATCCGCGGGAGTCCGACGGCGAGGAACGCCCTCACCACAGCGGGGTCGAAGTGGGTGCCTGCGCAGCGCGCCAGTTCTTCCCGGGCGGTAGCGGCGGCGACCGCCCGCTTGTAGCTGCGGTTGGCCGTCATCGTCTCGTAGGCGTCGGCCACGGCGACGATCCGGCCGGCGGTGCTGATCTGCTCCCCCGCCAGACCCCGCGGGTAGCCGGTGCCGTCGAAGCGTTCGTGGTGGTCGGCGATGCCGCCGGCCCACGACCCGAGCCAGGCCGCCAACGGCCCGACGAGTGCGATGCCGGCCGCTGGGTGCTGGCGGAGCACGTCCCACTCCGTGGCCGACGGCTTGCCCGCCTTATTCAGCACGGTCGCCGGCACCTGCAGCTTGCCGATGTCGTGCAGCAGTGCGGCCCAGCGCAGCTTGTCGCGATCCCGACCACCGACTGCCATCTGTTCGGCGATGAGATCGCTGAACACCCGGACACGCTCGGAGTGACCGCGCGTGTGCCGGTCGTGCTTCGTGAGCTGCGCGACCCAGGCCAGCACGTGCGTCGCGGCCTTGGAACGAGGGCTGCTGCCAGAGGCGAGCTCGCGCAACCGCTGCGGGTTGCCGGCAGCCCGAGCGATCCGGTAGCGAGACGGGGCCTCGTCGGGGAACAGCAGGGTCAGCTTGAACAGGACGGCGAGCGGCAGCAGCCGCCGCGTCTGCCGCTCGACGAGCAGGGCGACGGCGGTGCTGACGCCGAGCAGCAACAGCCACCAGCCGAGCTTGCCGACCATCGAGGAGGGACTCGTGACGCCGGAGTTGAGCAGTGCTGTCACGGTGATCGCGGCGGCGGCGGGCACCAGGACGACCAGCCCCTTGAGAGCGCCGGCGAGCAGCGGGCGGCTGCGCCAGCGGTTCTCGGCCGCCGCATCCATGGCGTCGGGGTCCCGCCGCCAGCGCGGCGGCCGTGTGGTGCGGGCAGCGGCGCCGGGGCGGACGGGGCCGAGCCGACGTACGCGGTCGAGCAGGCCGGATGGCGGCACCGCGATCTCCTCTTCCGTCCACGTCAGTCGGGGTGCGGATCTGCCTGCCGCCGGGTGGTGCGTGAACCTCTCGGTGTTCTTCGGGCGTCGAGCGGGCGGGATGATGACGCCGAACGGGTTGCACAGGTCGGCCGGTCGGGTGGCGCTGGCGCACTGTTGGCGCTTCGGGCACCGTGGAGCGCCACCCGACCAGCACCTCAGAGGCAGCCCGCCGGGCGGCCCAGCAGCCGCAGGCCGGTCAGGTCACCGGCGGCGTAGCTCGACGGCGACGCGTTGCCGACCACCGGGTACATCAGCTCGCTGCTGTACTTCGCGTGGTTGAGTCCGACGGCGTGGCCGAGTTCGTGCTGCAGGAGGGCGTTGCGGGTCCGGGTCGACAACCCCGGGAACCGGTTGGCGTCGATCACGACGAAGCCCTTGGTGATCGAGTAGACGACCCGGCCGCCCTTGTAGGCACCGGTGGCCAGGTAGCCGCCGTAGCCGACCATGGTGCCGCCGCTGAGGTAGTTCGACGCCGAGGGACGGCCGGGAGCGCGGCCGAAGCTCACGATGAGTGACGACGGCTGCTGCGCGAAACCACCCCGCTGCGGGATGTAGGACGCGGGGCCGTCGTAGACGAACCGGATGCCGGTCTTGGCCGAGAGGGTGGCGACGGCCCCCTGGACGAGGGGCAGCGTGTTCGCCGGCGCGTTGCGGAGGTCGGCCCTCCAATGCACGGTCGTGCAGGGGTTCCACCGCAGGCGCTGTGCCTCGTGGGTGTTCAGGGAGTAGTCGGTCGGGTTGCCGGCGACGACGGAGGGGCCGCAGGCGGCGAGGACGGGAAGCACACCGAGCAGCGCGACGAGAACCAGTCGCGCCCGGCGGGAAAGGGAGCGCAGGGTCATACTTGATTACTCGGAGTCACCGCACGGGCGCTTGACTTTACTCCGACCGACTTCTGCCGATCACGCGGACGGCCTAGCGGCCGAGCGGGCGCGCCCTGGCTTCAGTGGGCGGTTGCGGAAGACGCAGCGTAGTGCTGCTCGATCCCGGCCCGAAACCTTCGCGCCTGCTCCCGGAGCGCGGTCTCGGCGTCGACGTCGAGAGTCCGCGCGAGCGCCACGACCCCGAACAGGAGCTCCCCGAGCCGCCTGCCCGGCTCCCGAGCTGCGGCACCATCGTCGTCGAGTTCCGCAAGCAGTGTCGCCAGTACGTCGGCCGACGGCGGCTCCCCCTCGACCCCGGCCTTGGCCGCCCGTGACAGCAGCTTCGCGGCAAGCGAAAGCGCCGGCATCCCCATCGGCACCCCGGCGAACGGGGACGGCGTACCGGCCGCCCCAGCGGTCCCGGCCGTGCCAGCAGCGGCAGCAGCGGCAGCAGCGGCAGCTTTGTCGCGGCGCTCCTGCTCCTTGATGACGTCCCAATTGGTGACGACGTCGGCGGCGCCGGAAACCGCGACGAGCCCCCCGCCTGCTGAAGCCGGGTCCGCGTGCGTGGGGAACACGTGCGGGTGCCGCCGCACCAGCTTGGCGACCAGGCCGGCGGCGACGTCGTCGATGTCCCAACCGGCTCCGGGCCGCCCGCCCTCGGCCGAGACCCGGGCGTTGAACAGCACCTGCAGCAGCACGTCCCCGAGCTCGTCACGCAACCCGTCGAGGTCACCCTCCTCGACCGTCTCGTAGGCCTCGTAGGCCTCCTCGACGACGTAGCGCTTGAGGGTCTCGAAGGTCTGCTCGGCGTCCCACGGGCAACCGCCCGGCGAGCGCAACCGGTCCATGACGTCGACCGCGTCGAGCAGGCGGGCGCCGACCGGATCGACCGAACCGACGACTTCCTCGGCCCCGGCCGCGAGCAGCGCTCCGACGAGTGCCTCATCGGCTCCGGGGCGGCCGTAGCGCGGCGGCTCGGCGAGCCACACCAGCGGTGCCCGGGCGAAGATCTCGTCCGCGCTCACCGCTTCCACAGTCACGTCGACGCCGGCCTGCGCGAGCGCCTCCCGCTGCGGGTGGTCGTCGGCGAGGCAGAGCACCGGACGGGCCCGCAACACGTCCCAGGCGGCGGCCGAGAGCAGACCCGGAGGCACGGCAGCGCTGGTCCGGACGACGACCACCGGCGACTGCGGCACCACCCGCTGCGGCACCACGGGCTGCGCGGCCGTCACGCCGACCGCATCAGGAAGCGGGCACCGGCGCAGGTGCCTCGCCACCCTCGACGGGGGCCGGGGCGCCCGACGGTGCCACGGCCTGCGAGAGGTCGTTCGGTGGGGCGCCGAGGCTGAAGGTGTCGGCGTTCCAGCTCCCGAAGCGTGGGTTGACCCGGACGCCGATCTGACGTGCCTGTTCACGCATGGCGTTCAGGGCCACTCCGCTGCGCTGGTCGAACACGAGCAGCTCGCGGAACAGCGGGTTGACCTGGTCGTAGGTCAGCCCAGGGAACAGCTGCTGCTGCTGGGCGAACGCCTGGCGTGCGGCGGCGTCGGGCGCAACGAGCTGCGGGGCGAGCTTGCCGGCGATGGCGTTCTCGAGCGCCAACGTCTCGAACACCACCGGCAGGTCGCCCTCGCTGATGCCGTTCCTCGCCGCCCGGTCCCGGAGCGCGCCGACGCCACCGCCGCGCGTCGCGGCGAACCGGCTCAGGAAGACGTTCACGTCGCCCTGGGAGACACCGACGCCCTGCTGCCGCGCGACCTGACGGGCCACGTCCCGTTCGATCAGGTTGCCGAGCCAGGCGGACTGGACGTCGTTCGGCGCGGCCTGGACGCCGATGGCGGACAGGGTCTGCACGCCGCGGTCGACGTGGCTGGAGAGTTCACTCGTCTGGATGGACGTCGACCCGACGAAGGCGGCGACACCGCTCTTGCTCTCGCAGCCGGTGAGCGCCCCGGCGCCCAGGGTGGCGGCGAGGGCCACGGCGGCGGTGCCGGCCCGGAGACGGGCGCGCCTGCGCGAGGAAGGGGTGCGGGTCACCAGCTCACCGTACTGTTCCGGGCCGTTCCCAACGGGGAGCGACGTGGCCCTCGCCCCCTCGGCACGAACGTGCCTCAGGCGCCGACGGCGGTCAGCGGCGGCGGGACCAGTTCGAGGGCCTCGAGCACCCCGCGGGCCCAGCTGAGCAGGTCGCGGTCACGCAGCGGCGGCGAACCCATCCGCCCGGTCGTGGTCGGTGTCGGGATGAGCACGGTGCCGACGGCCGGCTTGACCAGCGACCCCTTGTAGAGGCGCTGGAGCCGCAGCGTCTGGCTCTCCCGGAGCTGCAGCGGCGCGAACCGGATCTGCTTGCCCTGCACCGACACCTCGGTGATGCCGGCGGTACGGGCGAGCACCCGGAACGACGCGACGGCCAGCAGGTTCTCCACGACCTCGGGCAGCGGCCCGTAGCGGTCGACGAGCTCGGCCCGGACCTCGTCGATGGCCGCCGCCGAACTGATCTCAGCCACCCGGCGGTAGGCCTCGAGCCGCAGCCGCTCCCCCGGCACGTAGTCGCGCGGGATGTTCGCGTTGACCGGCAGCTCGACCTTCACGTCGGCGAGCTGCTCGGTCTCACCGCCGCCCTTGAAGTCCGCGACGGCCTCGCCGACGAGGCGCATGTAGAGGTCGAACCCGACGGCGGCGATGTGCCCGCTCTGCTCGCCGCCGAGCAGGTTGCCGGCGCCGCGGATCTCGAGGTCCTTCATGGCGACGGCCATGCCGGAACCGAGTTCGGTGTTCTGCGCGATGGTCGCGAGGCGGTCGTAGGCCGTCTCGGTGAGCGGCTTCTCCGGCGAGTAGAGGAAGTAGGCGTAGGCACGCTCCCGGGCACGGCCGACCCGGCCGCGGAGCTGGTGCAGCTGCGAGATGCCGAAGTTGTCGGCCCGCTCGACGAGCAGCGTGTTCGCGTTCGGGATGTCGAGGCCGCTCTCGACGATGGTGGTGCAGACGAGCACGTCGTACTCGCGCTCCCAGAACGCCAGCATGTGCTGCTCGAGCACGTCCTCGTGCATCTGGCCGTGGGCGACACCGATCCGCGCCTCGGGGATGAGCT
>JAVEDQ010000469.1 GCA_030840885.1 Frankiaceae bacterium | reverse complement strand
CCGACCCGTCGTTCGTCGGATCTGACACTAGGAATGGCGCGGCCTCAGGGGTATCCGTCGCAGAGCCAGTGCTGGCCGGCTGATCTATGCCCATCGGCATAGCCGCGGCTACGCCTGCCCGCGAACCGGTGTGGGCGCGGCAGTGTGTGGGCGCGGCAGGTATCGAACCTGCGACCCTTCGCTTGTAAGGCGAATGCTCTCCCACTGAGCTACGCACCCGGAGCACGGCGAACCGCGCCCAGCGACGACGAGCCTATGCGCCGACGCACTCGTGGCTAGTGGTCGTCCTGCACATGGTGCTGCACGGTGTCCACCGTCGCGTTCACGTACCGCCCGAGGACCTCGACCATCTCGCCGAGCACCGCGTTCTGCCGGGCGATGACGGTCAGCCGGCGGTCCATATCCGCGATGTAGCCGTCGACCTCGGCGAAGCGCTCGGCGACGTCACGGTTCATGCCGACATCGTCGCACGCGCGCCACCCGAGGCCTACCGGTTGTTCACAGCTCGGCGAGGACCCGCTTGTACTCGTCGTGGTCACGCGCGTCGGGGATGGCGTTGATGACCTTCCAGCGCAGCGTCCCCTCCTTGTCGATGACGAAGGTGCCGCGGACGGCGCGGCCGGCGACGTCGTTGAAGACGCCGTAGGCCTGCGCGACGGCGCCGTGCGGCCAGAAGTCACTCAGGATCGGGAACGAGAAGCCCTGCTGGTCGGCCCACACCTTGTTGGCGAAGGACGAGTCGACGCAGACGGCGAGCACCTGCACGTCGTCGTTCTGGAACGTCGACAGGTCTTCCTGCACCGAGCACAGCTCGCCCTGGCACACGCCGGTGAAGGTGGCCGGGTAGAACAGCACGACGACGTTCTTCGAGCCGCGGAACGACGAGAGCGAGACCTCGCCGTTGTTCTGGTCTTTGAGGGTGAAGTCGGGGGCGGTGCTCCCGAGGGCAAGCTCTGCGGCGTCGGTCACGCTGGTCCTCTGCATAGGACGGTCCTGTTGGTCGCGTACGTGGGTACAGCACGAGCATGCCAGCTGAAGCCGACCCGTCCGCGCCGCAGGGCCTGCTCGAGATCGGGCGCGACGAGATCCGCCGCCACGTCCTGGAGGGCTGGGACGCGTTCATCGCCACAGCCGAAGCCGCCGACCTCGACAAGCGCTCCCGGTTGCCGGGTTGGCGTGGGGCCGAGATCTGCATCCACCTCGGCTCGTGGGAGGACCACCGAGCGATGGCGGGGCTGCTCGCCTCGGCACGCGGGGAGGGTCCGTCGAGCCCGGTCGACGTCGACGACGCCAACGCCGCGGTCACGAGCAAGCACCGCGACGCCTCTCACGAGGAGATCCTGGCCGCGCTTCGACGCAACCGCGACGAGGTCGCCGCCTACCTCGACGACGACGCCGAGGACATGCGGAAGCTCGACCGCGCCGACGTCGTCGCGACCGTCGGCACCCTGCCGCTGCTCACCGTCGTACACGCGACGGTCTACGAGCTCGCGGTCCACGGGCTGGACCTGATGTCGGTCGGGGCTCCGGCGCCCCCCGACGACCTGTTGCTGCACGGCGTTTCGGCGCTGGCCGACGTGACGGGCGCCCTGGCGGCCAACCTCCGCATCACGGGCGGTGCAGTGCTCTCCACCCCGAAGGGCGGCTGGTACTTCGCGGCCGACCACGGCGGCTGGACCACCACACCGGTCGAGGCCGGCGAGCGCAAGGGCAAGACGCCGGTGGTCGAGGCGGAGCTGGTGACGCTGCTCGACGCCTCGGCGGGCCGGCGGAACCCGGTGACGATGCTGGCAAGCCGCGCGCTGAAGGTCCACCACATGAGCGGGCTGCTGCGGCTCTCCCCCATCGTGGAGAAGTCCCCGGGCATCCCCGGTGGCCCGGTGCTCCGTCTCGCCGCCCGCACGGTCGGCGGCGCCGGCGGCGTCATCGGACGGCTGACCGGCCGCTGAGCAGCTCAGGCCTCAGGGGCGCCCGGCGAGTCCGGGGCGCTCGACCCGGTAGACCGCTCGACCCGGTAGACGTAGTGCAACGGCTCGTCGAGCGGGTTGTCGGGTTCCATGTCCCCCTCGGCAACCCGGTGCAGGCCGGCCTTCTCCAACGCGCGCCACGAAGCCCGGTTCGCAGCGACGACCGCGACCAGGACACAGGGGGCGTCCGGGTGGTCGTTCCACGTGCGCTCGACGGCGGTCTGGATCAGGCGGGGGCCCAGACCGCGTCCGCGCAGATCCGGCAGCCCGATCAGGTAGTCCAGCTCGACGGCACCGTCGGGCACGTCCATCAGCGCGCGGAACGCCTGCAGGTCGTCCGCGTAGGCGGCGATCGGTGACCGCTGCAGCAGCCCGATCGGCTGCTCGTCGAGCAGCACGACGAGGTCCTCGCCCGCCTCCTCGCCGCGCACACTTGCGCCGAAGTCGCGGGCGACCGCGTCTGGGCTGTACTCGTGATTCCACCAGCGGAGCACCTGCGGCTCGCGCAGCCATTCCGCGAGCAGGGGCAGGTCTGCCTCCCGCAGCGGCCGCCAGCTCAGGCTGCCGTGCACGTCAGGGGCGTTCATGCGTAGCCGGTCATGTGCGGCTGGGGCGCGCCTCAGCGCTGCTTGCGGCCGGCCCCACCCTTGGGGGCGGCGAGCCGCATCGCGGTCCATTCCTGGCCTGCGGTGACCGTGCTGGTCTGCACCAGGCCGGCGGTCGGGACGGCTTCGAGGATGTCGGCGGGCTCGACGTGGCCGTCGCGGCCCGCCTTCGGCGTGAGCAGCCAGAGCATGCCCTCGTCGGAGAGCTGCCGGCGGGCGTCCACGAGTGCGTCGACGAGATCACCGTCGTCGTCACGGAACCAGAGCAGGACGACGTCCACGACGTCGTCCGAGTCCTCGGGGACGAGGTCGTTGCCGGTCAGGGCGACGGCCTCCTCGAGGAGGTCGGTAGCGATGTCGTCGTCCTCGTTGAGCGATTGCACGAGGTTGCCAGGCTTGAGCCCCAGCTTGGCCGCACGGCTCGATGCCTGCTGCCCCTCCGACGCGTTGGCCGCGGTCGGGCTCACGCTCCCCCCTCCATCAGGTCCTGCCCCAGTTGATAGCTCACAGCAATTTCCGGTGTTCGCGTAGTCCACCCGACGACACCCCGCAGTGCAAGTGCCTTGGCCGAAATCGGCGCCGCGTCGCACTGCGGCGATCACCCACCGTCATCCCGAGAGAGCTGTCATCCCGCAAGAAATGTGAAGCGCACCGTCCGCTCGGTGTTGTCGACGTTCAGATCCACGAGCGCGACCGACTGCCAGGTGCCGAGGGCAAGCCGGCCGCCGATCACGGGAACGGTCATCGAGGGCGGCACGATCGCCGGCATCACGTGTGAGCGGCCGTGCCCCGGGGAGCCGTGCGCGTGCCGCCACCGGTTGTCGGCAGGCAGCAGGTCACCGAGTGCGGCGAGCAGGTCGTCGTCGCTTCCCGCGCCGAGTTCGAGGACCGCGACCCCGGCCGTGGCGTGCGGGACGAAGACCGACAGCAGACCGTCGCCGAGGTCGGGCCCCAAGCCGGACAGGAACGACGACGCCTCCCGCGTCAGGTCGCGCACGACCTCGCTCGAACCGGTACGCACGGTGATCGTCGTGGTCTCCACGCTCTGTTCCTGCCCGGCGAAGCCCGGCCGGAACGAATCAGGGATATCGCCTGCGCGGGACAGTGACAGGATGAGGTTCACCGATGTGGCCCAGGGCACGTCGGCACGTAATCGCGACTCGTCCGAGGAGGGTCCATGGCCGGTCCCCGTTCCCGCTACTCCGTCATCACCGACGGACTCCCCAACCAGGTGCCGGACATCAACCCGGACGAGACCGGGGAGTGGCTCGAGTCGCTCGATGCGGTCGTCGCGAACGAAGGCACCGGCCGGGCGCGCTACCTGCTGCTGAAGCTCCTCGAGCGGGCACGGGAGAAGGCCGTCGGCGTGCCTGCGCTGCGCAGCACGGATTACATCAACACCATCCCGCCGGAACTGGAGCCGTGGTTCCCCGGCGACGAGGACGCCGAGCGTCGGATCCGCGCCTACATCCGATGGAACGCGGCGATCGCCGTGACCCGGGCCAACCGGGAAGGGCTCGGCGTCGGCGGCCACATCGCCTCCTACGCGAGTTCAGCGAGCCTCTACGAAGTCGGCTTCAACCACTTCTTCCGCGGCAAGGACCACGGCGAGAGCGGCGACCAGATCTTCATCCAGGGCCACTCCTCCCCCGGCATGTACGCCCGCGCCTACCTCGAGGGGCGGCTCACCGAGACCCAGCTCGACGGTTTCCGCCAGGAGATCAGCACCGCCCCGAACGGCCTGCCGAGCTACCCCCACCCCCGGCTGATGCCGGACTTCTGGGAGTTCCCGACCGTCTCGATGGGCCTCGGCGCCATCGACGCGATCTACCAGGCCCGTTTCAACCGCTACCTGCACGCCCGCCGGATCAAGGACACCAGCCGCAGCCACGTCTGGGCCTTCCTCGGCGACGGTGAGATGGACGAGCCCGAAGCCCTCGGCGCCATCGGCCTGGCCGCCCGCGAGGAGCTGTCCAACCTCACGTTCGTCATCAACTGCAACCTGCAACGCCTCGACGGCCCCGTCCGCGGCAACGGGAAGATCATCCAGGAGCTGGAGTCGTACTTCCGTGGCGCCGGGTGGCACGTCATCAAGGTCGTCTGGGGTCGGGACTGGGACCCGCTGCTCGCCCGCGACAACGACGGCGTCCTGGTCAACGCGATGAACACGACGCCCGACGGCCTGTTCCAGACCTACAGCGTCGAGTCCGGCGCCTACATCCGCGACAACTTCTTCGGCACCGATGGCCGGCTCCGGAAACTCGTGGAGAGCTACTCCGACGACGACCTGCGCAGGCTCTCCCGCGGCGGCCACGACTACCGCAAGCTCTACGCGGCCTACAAGGCGGCGGTCGAGCACGAGGGGCAGCCAACCGTGATCATCGCCCA
>JAVEDQ010000467.1 GCA_030840885.1 Frankiaceae bacterium | reverse complement strand
CCGACCCGTGGGCTGCTCTACCCCGCCGCCTTCCTCGGTCTCGTCGAGGAAGCCGGCCTGATGCCGGCACTCACCGACCGCGTGCTGGCGATCGCGTTGGACCAGGCGGCGTCCTGGGCCGCGATCGGCCATCGGATGACCATCGCCGTCAACCTCTCGGCGAGCTCGCTGGTCGACGACGAGCTGCCCGAACACGTGATGGCCATGCTGGCGGACCGGGAGCTGCCGAGCAGTGCTCTCCAGTTGGAGATCACCGAGGAGTTCCTGATGAGCGACCGGGACCGGGCCCGCCGCATCCTGCACCGGCTCCGGGAGCACGGTGTCCGGATCTCGGTGGACGATTTCGGCACCGGCTACAGCTCGCTGAGCTATCTCCGCGAGTTGCCCATCGACGAGCTCAAGCTCGATCGGTCCTTCGTGTTCCCGATGGCCGACGACGCCAGGGCCGCGGCGCTCGTGGTCTCCGCGATCGGCCTCGCGCACAGCCTCGGTCTGCGCATGGTGGCCGAAGGGGTCGAGGACTCCACAGCCCTCAGCGAGCTCATCCGGCACGGCTGCGACGAGGCGCAGGGCTTCTTCCTCTCACGGCCGGTCCCCGCTGCGGAGTTCGAGTACTGGCTCAGCAACCGGACAAGCAGCTTCGCCCTCCCGTCCGGATACAGCTGGGCTCCGGCCTCCGCCGAGCCGGGCTGACTCTCGACGAACGGCCTTCCCGCGAACGGCATGCCGGTGTCGTGGATCGCGGTGGCATCTGGCAGGCTCTCGTCCGTGGCGCATGACTATGAGGTCAAGAGCAGTGAGAACGCGTTCGAGGGTCGGATCATCAAGGTCCGCACCGATCACGTGACGATGCCGGGCGGCGAGACGTCGCAGCGCGACGTCGTCGAGCACCCCGGCGCGGTCGGGATCGTCGCGATGAACGACGAGGGCAAAGTCATGATGATCAAGCAGTACCGGCACTCGGTCGGCCAGGCCATCTGGGAGATCCCCGCCGGACTGTTGGACGTCGACGGCGAGCAGGCGCTGGCCACCGCGCAGCGGGAGCTGGCCGAGGAGGCCGGGCTGCAGGCGGACCGCTGGGAGGTCCTGATCGACCTGCTCACCTCGCCCGGTATGACCGATGAGGCCACGCGCATCTATCTCGCCCGCGACGTCACCGAGAACCACGACCAGCGCAGCTCCAAAGACGAGGAGGCCGACCTCGAGCTCGAGTGGGTCGACCTCGATGAGGGTCTGCGCAGCGTGCTCTCCGGTGGCATCCGCAACTCCCTCGCCGTGGTGGGGCTGCTCGCCGCGGCCCGTGCTCGGGACGGCGGGTTTGAGAACCTGCGCGAGCAGAACGCTCCGTGGCCGGACCGCTTCCGTCGCGTGCCGCAGCTCGTCGACACCGAGGGTGTCGGGACGCCGCCGCAGTAGCACGCCTCCCAGTAGGAGGCCGCCGCAGCAGGCGATCGTTGCAGTGAGAGGCCGTTCCGGCGCCGCCGCTACTGCGGCGGGGGCTGGAAGGTCGCGAAGATCTGCTCCCGGAGCTGCTGCGACCCGTTCCAGACGCTCTCGGGCGTCTGCCAGTACAGGGCGTGGGCGGAACGGCCGTCGATCTTCCCCTGGTTGAGCACGTGCAGCTGCGAGCTGCCACCGCTGAAGGTGAACTCCCAGTCGGCCTTCTGCGTTCCGTCGCCCCCGTCGGCCGGGTCGATCCGGACGCGCTGGTAGTTGCTGACCTGTCGGGCGAAGGTCGGTTCGTAGCTCCGCCAGTCGCCGATGGCCGAGGCATTGGCCTGGGGCGCGATCTCGACGCGCAGCAGGATCCCGTCGGCGTTGCGGAAGTCGGTCTGGTTCGCCGAGCGGCCCTCACTGCGGGTGAAGCCGGGCGGCACCGCGATGCTCCAGCCCCTGCTGCCGTTCTGCACCTGCCAACCAGCCGGGACGAGGGTGCCGGACGACGAACCCGCACTCGGGGCGGCGCTGCCCGATCCGGCCGTGGTGGGGGCGGACGCCGATGCCGACGGCGCGGAAGGAGCTGTCGAGGGATCCGCCGTCGGGGAGGGGGAGCTGCCGTTGCCACGCAGGAGCAGCAGCGCGCCGACGAGTAGGACGACCAGGGCGAGTGCCACGGCCCCCAGCAGCACCGTTCCTCGACCTCGCGGTCGGGATGAAGGGCGAGCGGACCGGCCGGGTGGCGGAGGGGTAGGCCGCCGCGGGCGGTCGGGCGCCGGGCGGGTGGGCGCCGAGGAGCCGCGGACAGGTGCACTGCCGTTGCGGGCGCCGTTGTCCTCTAGCCTGGTGTCGGCGGGCTTCGTGTCTGCCTGCCGCGCCGGGGTCTGGGTCGGCTGGGAATTCTGGGTCGGCTGGGAATTCTCGATCGGCTGGGAGTTCTCGATCGGCTGGGAGTTCTCGATTGGCTGAGAGGTCGCGGGCGCGGCGTCCGTAGGCGCAGTGTTGGCCGGTGCCGCGGGCTGCGCCTCGACCGGAGCCTGCGCCGGCGCCACCGATTCTGGAGCAATCTCAGGTGCTGCGGACTCGGGTGCCGCCGCATGGGTTGCGACGTCGGACCCGACGGCGGCTGCGGCTGCCCCGGCAGCCGCTCCCGCCGCAGGTCCAGCGGCAGAGCCGGTGGTGTCCATCCGCCGCATGCCGCGGTCGGTGGCTTCCTTCTCCTCGCGCTTACGACGCCGCCGTGCCGCGAAGCGCGACGTCTGCTCCGCCGCCGACAACCCGGCGACGCTGCCCAACGTGCGGATGGGGGTGCCCCCGGTGGTGGCCGGCCCGGCCGACTGGAGGTCGCCGCGGATCCGTTCCAGGCGACGGCGGGCCTGCACGCCGGTCGGGCGCTTGTCGGGCTCGGAGTCCAGGATCTCCGCGATCAACGGCTCGAGCGGTCCGGCCGCCTGCATGGGGCGCCGTCGACCGTCGGCGACGGCGGACAACACGGCCAGCGGGTGCTCGCCGGTGTACGGCGTCACCCCCTCGACCTGCGTGTTGTGGGTCGCGGCCAGGGACCAGATGTCACTGGCCGCCGTCGCCGGCTCACCCCGCGCGCGTTCCGGTGACATGTAGGACGGCGAGCCCAGCAGCATCCCGCTGGTGGTGAGCGTCGGGTCGCCGGTGGTGGCGGCGATGCCGAAGTCGGTCAGCAACGCGGTGCCGGCCGTGGTCAGCAGGACGTTCGCCGGTTTGACGTCCCGGTGCATCACCCCAGCGGCGTGGGCGACGTAGAGGGCGTCGAGCAGCGTCAGGCCGATGTCGACGACCTGGGCCAGCGGCAGCGGGCCGTCCTCCCGGACCACCTGCGCCAGCGAGCGCGAGTCGACGTACTCCATGACGATCCACGGCCGGCCGCTCTCCTGCACGACGTCGAAGACCGTCACCAGCGCCGGGTGGTCGAGCCGTGCGGCGGTCCGTGCCTCGCGCATGACGCGGGTGAGCAGCTTGTCGCGGTCGGTGTCGTCGACCGTGGGCGGCAGCATGCACTCCTTGATGGCCACCGTGCGGCCGAGGAGTTCGTCGGTGGCCTGCCAGACGACGCCGGCGCCGCCCCGGCCGACGGGGCGTTCGAGGAGGTAGCGCTCGGCGAGCCGTCGCTGTTCGGCGGTCGACGCCGGAGAGGATGGCCCGGACATGGCAGAAGGACTACCCCGCTGACCCCGGTTTCACCTGTCCGGACCGGGTGGTGGATCACTCGAAGTCGACGCAGGGTGACCGGCACCGCTCCACGGGGGCTCGGACGGCCGTGCGACGAGCAGGGGAGGTGGCGTGACGGCATCAGCGCAGGCGTCGTCGGCGGCATCCTCGGAGGCGCAGTCCGAGCTGCTCGACGGGCTGGCCGACCTGTGCCGTCGCTACCTCGACCACCTCACCGTGGAGCGGGGCCTTGCCGTCAACAGTCTCCGTGCGTACGGGCGTGACCTGCGGCGTTACCGTTCGTTCCTGGCCGGACGAGGCGTTCGCGGCCTCGACGAGGTCTCCGAGACGGTGCTCGGGGACTTTCTCGCGATGCTGCGGACCGGCACCGAGGGTCACCCTCCGCTTTCCGCCAGTTCGGCCGGGCGCACCCTCGTCACCGTGCGTGGTCTCCATCGCTTCGCGTTGCGGGAGGGAGAGGTGATGCAGGACACGGCCCGGCCCGTACGGCCCCCGTCGGCACCACGTCGGCTTCCCAAGGCGCTCGGCGTCAGTGAGGTCGAGGCGCTGCTGGAGGCCACCGGCGCCACCGACGCCGACGCCGCCGACGCCACCGTCGGCGCCGGCCCGTCCGGCCGCGTGGACGACCCGGCCGCCCATCGGGCCCGCGCGCTGTTGGAGGTGCTCTACGGCACCGGGGCGCGCATCTCCGAGGCGGTCGGGCTGGACGTCGACGACCTCGACCTCACGACGGGCACGGTCCTGCTGCGCGGCAAGGGCTCGAAGGAGCGCGTGGTGCCCGTCGGCTCGTTCGCCCGTGCCGCCGTCTCGGCGTGGCTGGTGCGGGGGCGGCCCGGGTTCGTACCGCGCTCGGCCGCGATCTTCGTCAACGCCCGCGGCGGTCGGCTCAGCCGGCAGACGGCGTGGACGATCCTGCAGCAGACGGCCGCACGGGCCGGGCTGGGCGGCGGCGTGAGTCCCCACGTGCTGCGCCACTCGTTCGCCACCCATCTGCTCGACGGCGGCGCGGACGTGCGCGTCGTGCAGGAACTGCTCGGCCACGCGTCGGTGACGACGACGCAGGTCTACACGCTGGTCACCGTCGACCGGCTCCGCGAGGTCTACGCCGCCGCCCACCCCCGCGCCCTGTCCGGCAGCGCCCCGACTCGCCCGACCGATGGATAGGGACTGTCGCACCGACAGAACGAGGCGGCTCTCGCTAGGCTGCGGGCAGCACATGCGGGAACGGCCCGCGCGTCGGCATCCCGGGAGGTCTGCGTCATGACAGCCGACGTGCAGACAGGGACTGTGCCGACAGCGATCGTGCCGACGGGGATCCCCGAGACGCTGCCCGGGGTGAGCGTCCCGTCCGAGTCGCGGCTGGGCCCAACGGGGCGGCCGATGCCGGTCTTCGACGAGCCCGGCCCGGTGCCGCCGCACGACGGGGCACGCATCCTCGCCGTCTGCAACCAGAAGGGCGGCGTCGGCAAGACCACGACGACCATCAACCTCGGGGCCTCGCTCGCCGAGTACGGCCGCCGGGTGCTGCTCGTCGACGTCGACCCGCAGGGTGCGCTGTCGGTGGGGCTCGGGATCAACCCGAACACGCTCGACCTGACGGTCCACGACCTCCTGATCTCCTCCGGCGACGTCATCGACCCGCACGAGGCCGTCCTCAAGACCCACGTCGAAGGCCTCGACCTGCTGCCGAGCAACATCGACCTCTCCGCCGCCGAGGTGCAGCTCGTCAACGAGGTCGGCCGCGAGCATTCCCTGGCCCGGGCGCTTCGTCCGCTGCTCAAGGAATACGACTACATCCTCATCGACTGCCAGCCCTCGCTCGGGTTGCTGACGGTCAACGCGCTCACCGCCGCCGACGGCGTCGTCATCCCGCTCGAGTGCGAGTACTTCGCGCTGCGCGGCGTCGCCCTGCTCATCCAGACGATCGACAAGGTGCGCGACCGGCTCAACCCGCGCCTCGAGGTCGCCGGCATCGTCGCGACCATGCACGACGGTCGCACCCTGCACGGCCGGCAGGTCCTCGAGCGCGTGGTCGAGGCGTTCCCGGAACACGTGTTCCACACCGTCATCAGCCGCACCGTCCGCTTCCCGGAGACGACCGCCGCCGGCGAACCGATCACCTCCTACGCCGCCAACTCGACCGGGGCGAACGCCTACCGGGCGCTGGCGCGCGAGCTGATCGCCCGCCGGCCCGGCCGCTGAGTCCGGCGAACGACCCGCTGTGCTGTTCTTCCTCACCAAGCCCGCCGTCCTTCTCGGCCTGCTGATCGCCGTCGTCGTCGGCTCCTACCTCGGCACCGCGGCGCAGGCCCTCACGGCGCGAGCGCTCGGCGACCCGTTGCCGATCCGCAACGGCTGGCTCAAGCCGCAGCCGAAGCGTCAGATCAGCGTCTACAGCGCCATCGCCGTCCTGCTCGCCGGTTGGGGATGGGCCGAGCAGGCCCCGATGAACGACCGCTGGCGGGCACGGCGCTTCCACGTCGTCACCGCGGTGATGGCCCGCCCGCTGGTCTACGCCCTGCTGTGTCTGGCCAGCATCATCGGCGTCCGCGCCGCCGGTGTCGGAGTCGGCACCTCGCTGAGCGGAACGCAGCCGGTCATCGAGACCTCGGGCAGTTTCGGCGTCGACCTGCTGTTCGCCATGGCCACCGGGTTCGCCGCCCTGTGCGTGACATCCTTGATCCCGTGCCCGCCGACCGACCTGGGCCGCGTGATCTTCACGCTCGGCGGCCAGAGCATGAGTTGGCAGAAGGCCCGCTACCAGCTGGAGGAGCGCAACTTCGGGGTGGGGATCGTTCTTGGTCTGCTCCTGCTGCCCGTCCTGCTCTCGGGCTTCCCCTCCTGGGTCGGCCAGCTCGCGCCGGAGTTGCTCAAGGGATTCCTGAACCTGCTCGGGGCGCAGGTGTGACCTCGGCGCCGGCCCCTGCCGTCGTCCGCGAGCCCTCGAAGAAGCGCACCTTCGAGGTCAACACCCCGGTCTTCTCCGGCCCGTTCGACCTGCTGCTCTCGCTTATCGCGAAGCACAAGCTCGACGTCACCGAGGTGGCGCTCGCCGAGGTCGCGGTCGACTTCGTCGCCCACATCCGTACGGCCGGGTTCGACCTCGACCAAGCCACGGAGTTCCTGGTCGTGGCCGCGATGCTGCTCGACCTGAAGGCGGCGCGCCTGCTCCCCACGCAGAAGGACGTGGAGGACGAGGACGATCTGGCCCTGCTCGAGGCACGCGACCTGCTCTTCGCCCGCCTCCTGCAGTACCGCGCCTACAAGCGCGCGGCGAGCCTGTTCGCCGGCCTGGAGCTGCTCGAAGCCCACCACCGGCCCCGCGGTGTCGCGCTCGAGGAGCAGTACGCCGCCGCGCTTCCCGAGGTGGTCATCCCGCTCGACGCGTCGGGTCTCGCCGAACTCGCGGCCCGGCTGCGCGAGCCGAAGGAGCCGCCGCAGGTCGCGACCGACCACGTGCACGCACCGCGCGTCGACATCAAGGCGCACAGCCGCGCCGTGGTGGAGCGGTTGATGGCGGTCGGCACGGCGTCGTTCCGCAGCCTCTGCGCCGGCTGCACCGAGACGATCGAGGTCGTCGTCCGCTTCCTCGCCCTGCTCGAGCTGCACCGCGACGGGTCGGTGTCGTTCGACCAGCCGACCCCGATGGGGGACCTCTCGGTCTCGTGGGTCGGCACCGTCGGCACCGTCGGCACCAACGACCCCGACCCCGACCCCGACCCCGACCCCGACCCCGACGCCAACAGTCAGGAGTCTCCGTGACCCTCGATCTCGGTCAACTCGGCGACAGCTC
>JAVEDQ010000457.1 GCA_030840885.1 Frankiaceae bacterium | reverse complement strand
TCGTCGAGCAGGCACAGGACGGGCTGGGACTCGGCCGCGTCGGTCAGCAGCGCGAGCGTCGCCAGTGCGATGAGGAAGGCATCGACAGCTGGCCCCTGCTCGTCGCCGAAGGTCACCCCCAGGGCGTGCCGCTGCGGAGGCGGCAGGCCGGCCCGCATCGGCAGGAGCGGCCGCATCAACTGGTGAAGGCCGGCGAAGGCCAGGGGGAACTCCGACTCCAGGCCGTGGGCGCGCAGGACGGTGAAGCCCGTCGCGTCGGCCAGCTCGGCCAGCTCGGTCAGCAGCGCCGACTTGCCGATGCCGGCCGCGCCGTGGAGGACGAGCGCTGGAGCGCATCCGGCACGGGCCTGTTCGAGCAGCGCTCGCAGGCGCGCTCGCTCGGGCTCCCGGCCGTGCAGCACCGACGGGACGCTACTCCGGTGAGCTTGCCGGGTCCGGCCGTCCTTCCAACGCCCCGATACGGCCGGATTCGTCCGCTGCCCTGCCTACGGGCCTCGCCGAGGGCCACGGCAACCCCGGCGATTTGACCGGGGCGAGGGTCGGCCGGTCCCGGCACGGTGACATCGCCGGAGCATGACGGCCCCGGTCGCAGCGTCCGGCGAGGAGACCAGCATGACAAGCGCAACCAGTACGACGGGGCGCGTGGGCGATCTCGCCTGGTCGATGCGAACGGGTGGGCAGCTGACCGGCGACGAGCAGCGCGAGCTGCTGCGCCCGCTGCCCGGCATCCTGGCCAGCAACGCGATCGGCCGCACCGCGATGCTGCTGCGGCTGCATCGCGGACGTCATGCCCAACTGCCCAGGCGGGCCCTCCGGACGCCGGCATCGGTCCTCACCCGCGCCGCTGAGGAAGAAGCCCGGTTCCGACTGTCCCCGGCCCTGCTGAACCACTCGTACCGCTGCTTCCTGTGGGGCGTCGCCCTGGGGGCGCTCGACGACATCGACGTCGACCGTGAACTGCTGTTCGCCGCCGCGATGCTGCACGTCACCGGCTTGTGCCACCCGGTTCCGGATGTCGACTTCACCGTGGGGAGCGCGCGCATCGCCCGCGACGTCGCCGAGCAGGTCGGGCTGTCCAGCGCGGCGACCGAGGTGATGCGGAGCGCCATCACGCTGCACCACACCCCGCGCGTCACCCTCGTCGTCGACGGTCCCGTCGCGCATCTGCTGAGCGCCGGTGCCGCCCTGGATGTCGTCGGTCGGTGGTCCTGGCGGCTGCCGACCGACGTGCTGGCCTCCGTGGTGGCGGAACGTCCCCGGTTGGACTTCAAGCAGGAGTTCCGGACCTTGTGGGCCGCCGAAGCTGCCGCCGTCCCCCGGGGACGCGCCCGCTTGCTCCAACACTTCGGGGCCTTCGACCTCGCCGTCCGCCTGGCGCCGTTCGATGACTGACCACCGTTCGATGGCTGAGCGCCGTCCCGTGACTGAGCGCCGTCCGTCGTCACCACGCCGCAACCCGGCCGAATGACCGGGGCGAGCGTCGGTGCGGCGCACCAGTCTCAGCGCGTTCCCTTCGACAGGAAGCAGCGATTCATGACGACCACCGACCTCCGACCCACGCCAGGGTCCGGCGACACGGTCCCGCACCTCGGCACGACACCGAACGGGCCGTTCGTCCGCATCGTTCTCGGCGCCCTCGCCGTGGGAGCCCTCGGCGCTGCGGCGCTGACGCTCGGCGTCTTCCCCGGTGCCAACGAGCACGTCACCACGGGCGTCGCGCTCCTCGCGTTCGCCGCCGGCTGGTTCGTGCTCGCCGCCCTCACCAGCCGCATGACCAGCTCACCGCAACGCTGGGCGTACGTGCCCGCAGCCTTTTTGGCAGTGGCCGGCCTGCTCCTGATCGGCATCGCGCCCGGGAACGACGGCATGACCGCCGCGACCTGGGTCTGGCCGCCGGCGCTGTTGGGTGTCGTCGTCTGGTCCGTGCTCCACGCGCGCTCCTCGATGCCCGGCCGTACCCGGTGGCTGCTGTACCCGGTCTTCGGTGCGCTGGCCTTGGCCTCGCTCGGCGCCCTGGTCGAGAACATCGCGCTGACCCGGGACGCCGCCACCGAGGGCATGACCGGTGCGCTGTACGACGTCGGCGGCCACCGCCTGCACATGACCTGCACCGGAACGGGGGGTCCGACGGTGGTTCTGGAGAGCGGCCTGGGGGGCAGCTCGCCGCTGTGGGCGCCGATCGCCGGCGCGGTCTCCGGCACGACCCGCGTCTGCGCGTACGACCGTGCCGGCACGGGCTGGAGCGACGAGGCATCGGGCCCGCAGGACAGCCAGGCGGTGGTCACCGACCTGCACCGGCTCCTGGACGTCGCCGGCGAGCACGGCCCGTACGTCCTGGCGGGGCACTCGGTCGGCGGGGTCTACGCGCTGACCTTCGCCGCCCGCTACCCCGATCAGGTCGCTGGCCTGGTCCTGCTGGACTCAGCCAGTCCGCACCAGTTCACGGTCCTGCCTGCCTACGAAGGTGTGTACGCGATGCTCACCCGCCTCTACGGCGTCGCCCCGTCGCTCGCCCGGCTCGGCCTCGGCCAGGTCATACCGGCGCTGTCCGCCAACGAGGTGCCCGGCCAGGCCGGCAAGCAGGCCGGCGCCTTCGCGACGAGGCCGCGCGATGCGCGAGGTGCTAGCGACGAGGTGTCGACGTACCGACGCTCGTTCACGCAAGCCCAGGCGCTGACCTCGTTCGGCAGCAAACCGCTCGTGGTCGTCTCCGCCACCGACACCCTCGCCGACACGCCCGGCTGGGCGGCCGCGCAACAGCAACTGGCCGCCCTGTCGCGCAACGCCGACCAGCGCACCGTTCGCAGCAGCCACGGTGGTCTGCTCGACCACCCGGCGAGCTACCCGAGCTCCGTCGCCGCCATCACCGACGTCGTCCGAGCGGCTCGCACCGGCGCAGCCGTCGGGGCGCCATGACGAGGCCGTGCCCCCAGAACCCACCCAACCCGATTGCCACACCCGTCCTCACCGTCCAGGAGCCGTCATGAGCCTCATCGAACCCGTCCCCACCACCCAGCCCGCAGCAATACCGCCACAGGCAACAGCCCGTGCGCACCGGTTGCAGCGACTGCACCGGCGGCCCGAGGCGCCGCCCGACGCCCAGCAGCCCGAGGCCCAGCCACCCGACACCGAGCCGCATCGGTCCTGGGCCGTCATGGCCCTGGCCCTCGTCGCGCAGGTCCTCGTCGTCCTCGACATCAGCGTGGTCAATGCCGCCCTGCCGACAATCGGTCGGTCGCTGAACCTGTCCAGCACCGACCTGCCGTGGCTCGTCACCGCGTACCTGCTCACCTCCGGCGGAGGGCTGCTGCTCGGGGGGCGCATCGCCGACCTGCTGCCTCGGCGCCGCGTGTTCCTGGCCGGGATGACGGTGTTCACGACCGCGTCGCTGCTGTCCGGCTTCGCCGGCGGCGCCGGTGAGCTCGTCGCCGCCCGCGCCGCGCAAGGTCTCGGGGCCGCGCTCATGACCCCGGCCGCGCTGTCGCTGATCATGACGACCTACTCGGGCAAGCAGCGAGCCAAGGGCCTCGCCCTGTGGGGAGCGGTCGGGAGCTTGTCCGTCGCCGCGGGCGTCCTGCTCGGCGGAGCGCTGACGACCTGGGCCGGCTGGCAGCTCATCTTCTGGGTCAACGTCCCGATCGGTGCGGTCGCCCTGATCGTCGGGATGCACGTGCTACCCCGCGAGACCGCCACGCCGGCCGGGCTGTCGCAGTTCGACCTGCCCGGCGCCGCCACCGCCATCGCCGGGCTCGGCGCCCTCATGTACGCCATCGGCGGGTCTACCGCGCACGGCTGGCTGTCCGTCCGCACCCTGCTCGCCCTGGCCGTCTCGGCCGTCCTCCTGAGCGCGTTCGCCCGCATCGAGACGCGCGTCGCGCGGCCGCTGCTGCCACCGCAAACCTGGAAGATCCAGACGCTGGTCTCCGGCACCACCGTCATGCTCGGCATTACCGGCCTGCTGGTTGCGGCCGTCTACCTGCTCTCGATCCTCATGCAGACGGTCCTCGGTTTCTCTGCCCTGCAGGCAGGCCTGGCCTTCCTGCCCATGGCGCTCGCGCTGGGCGTCGGCACGCACATCGCGTCCAAGGCGCTGGGACACCTGGCTCCGCGGCTGGTCGCCACGACCGGTATGGCGCTCGCCGCCGGCGCCGCCGTGCTGCTCGCGACCGCAGACGCGACCTCCAGCTACGCGGGCGGACTGCTGCCTGGCCTGCTGCTGCTCGGCCTCGGACTCGGGCTGGTGTTCGTGTCCGTGTCGATCACGGCCATGCACGGCATCCCGCCGCAGCACGCCGGCACGGCGTCCGGCTTCCTGATGACCGGCCACGAGGTCGGGGCGGCCCTCGGGGTCGCAGTCCTTTCCGCGGTCGCCAGCACCGCCGGAGACCTGACCGACGCCGTTGGTGCGGTCCAGGCCGTCTCCCGCGGGTTCGCCGCGGCCGCCATCCTCGCGGGCGCGTTTGCCGTCGTCGCGTTCTGGCGCATGCCGGCAGTCCGCATCGAAGCCGGGGCCGGCGGGATGCACATGCACTGACCGAGGTGGCGCCCGCACGACATCGCCGACCCGGAGCCCCTGTTGCGAGCTCTGGTTCCTATTCGCCCAGAAGATGCTCCAGGCCACAGAGGTGAAAGATTTGGACCTGCCGTGGTCGAACGCCGCGAATGACCAATTGGCGACCACTGGCTCTGAGCCGGGCTGCGGTAGTGGCGAGCAGGCCCAGCGTGTCGGCGCCGCAGAAGGTGACCTCGTCGAAGTCGACGTAGACGTGGCTCGGCGTGTCCATGCACGCCTCGACGAGAGCCGACCAAAGCGTTGGCAACACGGCTGCGTCCATCTCGCCCGAAACGACGACAACCGAACTGCCATGCTGCTGGCGAAGGAGGACCTCGGCACCAGCTGCGGTTGAAGCTCGATCATTAAGGCGAAAGAGGTTGCGGTAGGCCACGGCAGGGTCTTGACCCTGCTCGAGGAATGCCTCGTTCAGCGCTTGGGCGATGACGTTGTGGTCGTGCTCATCCGGGCACACGGAACCGTCGATGTGTCCGAGAAGCTCCTCGAGGGTGCCGTGTCCACCGAGGGTCAGGTAACGCAACTCCAACTGCCTGATGCCGAGCCCCGACAGGATGAACCCGTCCGAGAGTTCCAGGCTTGTGTCCATGGTCGACACCCGTCTTGGCTATGAAACAGGCGACGATCGGTTTGCGTCGGAGTCGTGCCGGTGCAATCTGATCAGCCCACGGTCAGCTCGCCCGAGGCGGCGAGTTCGGCAGCGACGTCCTTCAGCTTGCGATGCGTTTGCTGCGAAGCGAGGATCAGCAGGTCGAAAGCATGATTCGCCGTGATTTTGTATCGCTCCATCAGAATGCCCTTCGCCTGACCGATCGTGTCCCGGGAGGCGAGGGCGATCCGCAGGTGCTCGCTGTGGGTTGCCGCGGCGACAGCCACCGCTGCGTGCGCCGCCAACAAGGTCCCGGTGTGGACCGAGTCGTCGCTGAACGCGTCGGGCTGGCTGGCGTAGATGTTCAGGCCCCCGATGGTGTCGGTGTCGGTGTAGAGCTGGAACGACAGCATGGAGCGCACCCCCAATCCGGTGACGGCAGCGCTGAATTTGGGCCAGCGGGTGTCGGTGGTCAGGTCCGGGGCGGTGACGACGGCCTGGTGCTCAAGGGCCGCGGTCAGGCACGGCCCTTCACGAGTGGCGTACTGATGCCTGTCGATGACGCGGACCAGTTCGTCGGTAGCGGCCGGAGTGGACACCGAGTTCCCGGTCAGCAGCGTGATGCCGGCCTGCTCGGCCCCGTCGATCTGCACGACACAGGCCTGCACGACGCGGTCCCAGACAGCGTCGAGGTGGGACTCGGAACCCATCTGGCGGGCAAGCTCAGCGAGCAGATCGGGATCGGGCCGAGTCTCGGCCCTCTCGGTGGTGCGGTCGGTCGACACGAGATCCTTCACTACCGTCGACCTCGCCACCGCTGGAGGCACCCTCTTTGGCCCGCGGCGCGCCGTCGACGACGACCCGGTGCAAATTACGCGGGCAGGCTGTCTGCCGCAAGGGTTCCTGGGGTAGCGATCCTGTTACCCGCCGGCGCTGTATCTACCGTTCGTGCTACCTGGCCTTCGGCACGACGGTCAGGTGGGGATGTGCACTTCGAACCACACGGCCTTCCCGGTGCGGGTGCGGTTCCAGCCCCAGGAGGAGGCAAGCGCGTTGACCAGAAGAAGTCCGCGGCCGCTCTCAGAGAAGCCTGGCGCATCCCGCGGCTGGGGCGGGTGGAAGGAGGTGTCGTCGACGGCGACCCGTATCGCGCGGGCCGTTGCTTGGACGTGCAGGATCGGCATCGAGCGGGCGTGCAGAACTGCGTTGGTGACGAGTTCGCTGGTCAGGATCTCGACGGTTTCGACGAGCTCGCCGGGTCGGTCCCCAAGGACGTCGCGGACCATCTGTCGGCCCTGGGCGGGGCTCCGGTGGCTTTGCGGAAGCACGCGCCGCTCGGCGATGCACCGGACCTCGTCGGACGCCGGCTGCTGGACCTGGGTCATCGAGCGCTCGACAGGTGACGGGTTTGCCGGAGACGCTGCAGCGACTGGTCCGCTCTGCCGATCAGTTCCTCGGGCGACTGACCCGGTTTCGCCTGCGCCACGCCCACGGTGAGTCCCACCGAAACCTCGAGGCCGCCGATGTCGATGGGCGGCCCCAGGCTGGCCTCGACACGTTCGACCAGCTCGCCGACGGCAACGACGCTGTCGAGTTGTTCCCCTATCACCAGGAACTCGTCGCCGCCCCAGCGGCCGACGGTGTCACCGGCCCGGACGCTTGCAGCCATCCTTGCGGCGGCCTCGACGAGCACGCGGTCGCCGGCAGCATGGCCGAAGGTGTCGTTGACCGACTTGAACGCGTCGAGATCTGCGAACAGCACGGCGACCGAGTCCGGGTTCCGGGCGGCCCCGGCGACGGCGTGCTCCAGCCGATCTTCGAGCAGGGCACGGTTGGGCAATCCGGTCAGCGAATCGTGCAGGGCTTGATGTCGCCAGCGGTGCACGTCGTGCCGGTCCGCCGTGACATCGCGGTGCACGACGAGCGCACCGCTGTGTCGTCCCGGGATCGGGATGGCTTGCAGGCTGAAGCAGCGATCGGCCGGGCACGTGTAGTAGAGCTTGCGATCCGGGGGGATGCCGTCGAGCGCCCGCCGGACCAGCTCCGCCGCCTCCGCTGCCCCCGGTTCGCCTTCCGCCGCAGCCACTTCGCAGATGTGCAAGTAGTTCGTTCCGAGACCGGCCGCAGCAGTTCCCCCGTTCTCCAGAGCGAAGCGACGCCAGGCCTCGTTGACCGAGACCAGCTCTCCTTCCCGGTCGAGAAGGGCCACATGGTCGGGAAAGGCCTCCCACTTCGCGGTTCCAAGCTGGCCGGCGGCCCGACGCGGGGACAACCCGCTCGAATGTCCCGCCAGCAGAGCGA
>JAVEDQ010000416.1 GCA_030840885.1 Frankiaceae bacterium | reverse complement strand
GCTGGCGTCGAACAGCAACGGACCGGTACGGCGCAACGAACGTTCGAACATGAGTTCGATTATGCCGTGCCCACAAGGCCAGCACAAGCCTCTGACCTGCACAAACAACATCTGTGGATAGGACAGCACTATCCACAGAAGACTGTGGCTACTCGGCGGGCAGCTCCACCGAGGCGGCCGGTGCGGTTGGAGGTAGCACCGGGACCCGAGGCACGTCGGCGCCGGCGTCCGGCGGGGCTGGCGCTGGCTGGACCTCCCAGCCACCGTGGTGCCACATCCAGACGTGGGCGTACCGATCGAGGAAGGGCACGTGGTACCAGACGCGCACCCATACCGGCATCAGATCGAGACGCAGGGCTGCGCCCGCCGGCGGCAGCCAGTTCCATGCCGGACGACGCCCCTCGGGGACGGACCAACCACCCGGGGACGGAATCCGATCCTGCAGCTGGTCCCACATGCTCGGGCCCGACATCGTCGGCTCAGGCGGCGGAGCTGGAGGAACTGCTCGTGCTGCTGCCCGACGAGGACGATCCGGAGCCTGAGCTGCCGCCCGAGCCCGAGCCCGAGCTCGAGCTGCTCGACTTCTCCGCGGCCGGCTTGGACGAGGACGAGTCCGACTTCTCCGCCGTGGGTGCCTTCTCGCTGCCCGCCTTCTCCGCGGACTTCTCGCCGCCCGTGGCCGCTTGGCTGGTCGAGGTGCCGGAGCGGGAATCGTTGCGGTAGAACCCGGAACCCTTGAACACGACGCCGACCGAGCCGTACTTCTTACGCAGACGACCCGAACAGGTGGGGCACTCGGTGAGCGCGGCGTCGGCGAAACTCTGTACCGCCTCGAGGTCACGACTGCAGTCGGTGCACACGTACTGGTAGGTCGGCACGGATCTCCTTCGGGTTACCACGCGCTCGGCGCACCTAGCACTCGACGCTTCTGACTGCCAGCATAGGCAACGCGCGTCGGGCCGATACCCATCCCATCGGCGACTGGCTCAGGCGGAAGAGGCCACCCGGGAGATGCCGATCCCGCCCGGGGTCCCGGCACCGTAGCGGGCCTTCTCGCGGGCGAGGTCGAGCGGGCGGATGGACTTCCGCGCCTCGATCGCGTCCTCGGTGAGCAGATCGGCGGGGATGAGCCAGACGACCTCGAACTCGAGCCCGTCCGGGTCCTTGCCGTACAGGCTCTTCGTGGTGCCGTGGTCGGAGGCGCCGGCCAGCGCGCCGGCCTCGGCGAGGGCGGTCTGGATGCGCTCGAGGTCGTCGAGCGTGTCGACCTCCCAGGCCAGGTGGTACAGCCCGACCGTGCTGCGTCCGGCGGCGGAGGGGCCCGCCCGGTCGCCCACGGAGAACAGACCGAGGTCGTGATCGTTCGTGGAGCCCGGCGCCTTCATGAAGGCAGCGCCGGCGAAGCCGTCCGGAAGCATCGGAATCGTCTCGAAGCCGAACACAGTGCGGTAGAACTCGGCTGAGCGGGCGGCATCGCGGACGTAGAGGACGGCGTGGTTCAAGCGGTGGACGGCCATGCGACGAGGATAGCGCCAACAAGTTGAGACTTCAACTGATTCGGTAGGATGAGGACATGACGCGATGGCTCGACGAGGAGGAGCAGCAGACGTGGCGCTCGTTCCTCAGCGCGACGCAGCTGCTCTTCGACCAGCTCGACCGTGAGCTGCAGCGCGATGCGAAGATCCCGCACGCCTACTACGAGATCCTCGTGCGGCTGTCCGAGTCCGAGGGACGCACCCTGCGGATGAGTCAGCTCGCCGACTCCACGTTGTCCTCCCGGAGCCGGCTGTCGCACGCGGTCTCCCGCCTCGAGGAAGCCGGCTGGGTCGAGCGGAAGAGCTGTCCCACCGACCGTCGGGGCCAGCTCGCGGTCCTCACCGACAAGGGGTTCGCTGCGCTCGAGGCCGCTGCCCCCGGCCACGTCGAGGGAGTGCGCTCGCACGTCTTCGACCCGCTGAGCCAGGAGCAGCGTGCGGCGCTGCGCGACATCAGCGAGACGCTGCTGAACCCGCTGGTGAGTGAGCGGAAAGCAAAAGGGCAGAGCGCCGGCGCCGCCGAGCTCTGAAGCCACCAACTCTGAAGCCACCAACTCTGAAGCCAGATCACCCGGTCCGCACCAGCTGGTCGCCCGCCAACACGGCCTTCACCCGCACGTCGTGCGGTTCCGCCGGCACCGAGGGCCACAGTTCCTCGGGGTGCACGAGCGCGACGGTGAGCGCATCCGGCGCCACCCGCGGCAGCGCCCGGTCGTAGGAACCACCTCCACGGCCCAGCCGCCGACCGGTCCGGTCGCAGGCCAGCGCCGGCACCACCACCACGGACGCCTCGGCGAGCGGCACCACCGGCGCCGACGGCGGGGGGCACGGCATCCCCTTGCGCCCCGGGACGAGCAGGCCGTCGTAGAGCCGGAACTCGAGGTCGAGGTCGGCGAGCACCACCGGGAGCAGCACCCGGACGCCGCGCTCCTGCCAGGCCGCGAGCACGGCCACCGTCGACGGCTCCGTACCGAACGAGACGAACGCGGCAACGGTCCGCGCCTGCGCGGTCAGCTCCAGCAGGGCGTCGGTGCGACGCCGGTCCTCGCCGGGCTCGGGTTGCCGTTCGGCCCGGGCCTGCAGCAGGACGGCCCTGGCTGTGTTCTTGTCGGTGGGCTTGTCGGCGACCATCAGTGCATGGTGCCGGTGCCCGCTAAGGTTCGGCGCATGGTCTCGAAAGCCGTGATCCCGGCGGCCGGTCTCGGCACCCGTTTCCTTCCCGCAACCAAGGCCGTCCCGAAGGAACTGCTGCCGCTCGTCGACAAGCCGGCCCTCGAATACATCGTCGAGGAAGCGGCCCGCGTCGGCCTCACCGACATCCTGATGATCACCGGCCGCAGCAAGACCGCCATCGAGGACCACTTCGACCGCGTGCCCGAGATCGAGGCCGCCCTCGAGAAGAAGGGCGACGCCGAACGACTGGCTCGCGTCCAGGCGTCCAGCGAGTTGGCACAGATGCACTTCGTCCGGCAGGGCGAGGCCAAGGGGTTGGGTCATGCGGTGCTGGTCGCCGCCCCGCACGTCGGGAACGAGCCGTTCGCGGTCCTGCTCGGCGACGACGTCGTCGACGAACGCGACCCCCTGCTCGCGACGATGATCGCCGAGCAGCAGGCGCATGGCGGCAGCGTCATCGCCCTGATGGAGGTGGAACCGGAGTGGGTGTCGTCGTACGGCGTCGCCACCGTCGAGGACGCCGAATCGCACGGCCCCTACGCCGTCAAGCGGGTGCGCGATCTCGTCGAGAAGCCGCCGCCGGAGGAAGCGCCGAGCAACCTCGCCGTCATCGGCCGCTACGTGCTCTCGCCGACCATCTTCGAGGTCCTGCGCAACACTCCGCCCGGTCGCGGCGGGGAGATCCAGCTGACCGACGCGATCAAGACCCTCGCCGAGTCCGAGCCGGTGCACGGGGTCGTCTTCGACGGTCGCCGCTACGACACCGGTGACCGCGGCGACTACCTCAAGGCGATCGTGAAGATCGCCTGCGAGCGCGAGGACCTCGGCCCGGACTTCTGGGCCTGGCTGCAGGAGTACGTCGCCGCCGGCGGTCCCGCCAGCACGCGGTGAAGCGGCGAGCATGAAGAGCGTCGACACCCACCTCGCCGAGGTGCTCCGGGCGGTGGCCCCGCTGCCGCCGCTCCCGCTGCCGCTGGCCGACGCGCACGGCTGTGTGCTCGCCGAGGACGTCACCGCCGCGGCGCCGCTGCCCGGCTTCGACAACTCCGCGATGGACGGCTACGCGGTGCGGCTGGCCGACATCGCAAGTGCGAGCTCGGAGCGTCCCGCGACACTGCCCGTGCTCGGCGACATCGCCGCCGGAGCCCGGGGCGGTCGCAGCCTGCAGGCCGGCTGCACGTTGCGCATCATGACCGGTGCTCCGATGCCCGTCGGTGCCGACGCCGTCGTACCGCTGGAGTGGACGGACGGCGGGGTGGCGCAGGTCCGCATCGACCGCCGGCCCGATGCCGGCGCCTACGTCCGGCGGGCCGGCGAGGACGTCACGGCAGGCACCGTCGTCCTCCCCGCAGGCAGTCACCTCGGAGCCGCGCAGATCGGCCTG
>JAVEDQ010000382.1 GCA_030840885.1 Frankiaceae bacterium | reverse complement strand
GCCGTGGCGACCTGGCGCAGCACGGTGACCAGCTCGTTCCGCAGTTCGACCGGGGGCGGCTCCAGCGGCGACGACCCAGGCGGCGTCCGGCGCTGCAGCGCGCCGCTCTCGGCCGCCGCGACGGCTGCGCCCCCGGCGACCGTCGTCGCCAGCAGCGGTCCCGAGTTGGTCAGCGCGGCTTCCCCGGCGAGGCGATCGACCTCGCCGGCGCGGGCGGCCTCGTCGGCGAGCGTCCGGGCGATCCCGCGGATCTGCACCTGGATGTGCGACAGGGCGTCGAGCTCATTGCGGTAGTGGCGGGCCGCGGGACGCGCCCGCCGGGCACGGGGGTTGAGCCGCACGCTGTCGCCGACCCGCTCGACCGCCTCCGTCGCCCGGGCGAGGTCGCTGGTCAGGGCACGGGCCGAGGTGAGTCGCCGGCCCGCGACCGGGCTGGGCCAGGCCCCGGAGCTCAGGTCGTCCGCGATCTGTCCGAGCAGCTCCGCCTGCCCTTCGGCGAGGCGGCGTACCGCCCGGCCGCTGTCCCGCAGGTGCAGCGGCGGCACCAGTACCAGGCTGACGACGACCCCGACGACGGCGCCGAGCAGCGTCTCGAGCACGCGCGAGTAGGCGTAGCTGGTGGTGGTGGCCCCGAGGCTGAGCACGAGCAACGCGCTGACCGGCACCTGCGTCGAGCCCTGGGTGCCCAGCGCGAGCGCCTGGCCCAGCGCCATCGCGGCGAAGACGACCAACGCGATACTCCACCAATGCAGGCCGAACAGCTGCGCGAGACCGTAGGCGATCAGCACGCCGGCGATGACGCCGAAGGTGCGCTGCGCCGCCGAGCGCAACGACTCGAACGCCGTGACCTGGATCGTGAGCATCGCCGCAACCGGGGCGAACACCGGAGGCTGCTTGCCGGGCAGGGCCTGCGCGAGCTGCCAGGCTATGGCCGTCGCGATCGCCGCCTTCGCCACCTGCGGCCAGCGGACCGGCTCGTCGCGGGCGGCGCCGACCAGCGTCGTCAGCCGTTCGCGGAGCAGCCCGAAGGGTCGCCCGGAGAACCGGGGGAGTCGGAGGCGGTGCCACACGCCGCAGAGCCTGCCAGATGCCTGCCGAGCTTCAACTACCGCTTGACGCCAGACCGCCGTCCGCGTCCTGCCGGGCCTGTTCGGCTACGGGACTGGGCCCGGCCAGCAGTTGACGACGCCACAGCTCACGGTCGTAGAGAGCGGGCTCCGTACTCCCGAGGAATTCGCGGAGCACCTGCACGAACCGTGCCGGGTCGGAGTGGTGCGGGAAGTGCCCGGCCTGCTCGAACACCTCGAGCGTGCTGCCGGGCATCGCGTCCTGCGCCCGTGCGGCGTGGGCGAACGGGGTCACGCCGTCGCGCGCGCCCCAGACGAGCAGCGTCGGGACACCGGCCGCGAGGTAGCAGCGGTCGAGGCCAGTGACCACCTGGCCGTGCACGTCGACGACCGAGCGCAGGGTCCGGAGGAAGGCACGGCGGCTGGTCGTCCGGGCGAGTTTGTCGTAGCTGGCGAGCATGAACTCGAGGTCCTGCGTGAACTCACCGCCCACCTTCGCGACGACGCCCGAGAGCAGCCGGGTCAGCCGCCGGAGCGGCGCTGCGGTCGCGAACGGCATCACCAGCTCGGCTCCGGGCAGCGAAGCGAGCCGGAGCAGCGGATGCACCTCGCGACCGGCACCGCCGCTGCTCACGAGCACGAGCCGCTCGCAGCGCTCCGGGAACTGGTACGCGAACTGCATCGCGACGCCGCCGCCGAGCGAGTGGCCCACCACCGTCACGCGGTCGGCGCCGAGCACGGTCAGCAGATCGCGAAGGCCGCAGGCGTAGGCACCGACCGCGTAGTCGGCGCGTGGCTTGGCCGACGCGCCGTGGCCCAGCAGATCGGGGGCGATGACCACGTGGTCACGGGCCAGGTCGGGCAGCACCTCCGACCACGTCGACGAGTCCTGGCCGATGCCGTGCACCAGCAGCAGCACCGGTTTGGTGCCGTCGATCGGTCCGGTCTGGACGTAGGCCCGTCGGTAGCCGTGCAGCGTGCGGAACCGCAGCGCGAAGGGGTCGTCGGTCCGTGGGGCCGGGATGGCCCGGCTGCCCCGGCTGCCCCGGCTGTGGGCCACGGGACTCGTCGGCACCGACGGTTCGGTCTGCTGCGGAGGTGCCATGTGCCTGTCCTAGTCGACGACTGTTACGACTGCGTTGCCTGGCCGCGTCCCGTCGCCGAGCCCCAAGATCGTGAGCAACCGAGAAGATCGTCGAGCGGCGTGTCCCGGCTCGTCGGCCGGTGTGTCGATCTACTGCGTTGCTCATGATCATGAAATGGGTGCCCTCGGTGGGATTCGAACCCACACTGTCGGTGGTTTGAGCACCGTGCCTGCTGCCGGTTGGGCTACGAGGGCGTGAGCCAAGACTAGCCGGGTAGCCTCGCCACTTCAGTCGCGCCGTGTCCGTTTCGTCGCCTGCCCGGCGAACGCGCCCTGCGAACTGGGCAGGCCCCGGCCGCACACCCCTTCCGCGAGGAGCGCAGACCATGAGCACCCGACCGCCGGCCGACGCCTCCGCGACGGGTGCGGTGGCCGGTTCGGGCGATCGTGCACCCACGGCTGCTCCTGCGCCCCGGCGCGTGCTCATCGCCGAGGACGAGGCGCTGATCCGCCTCGATCTCAAGGAGATGCTGGAAGAGGAGGGCTACGCCGTCGTCGGCGAGGCCGGTGACGGTGCGACGGCGATCTCGATGGCCGAGCAGCTGCGGCCGGACCTGGTGATCCTCGACGTGAAGATGCCGGTCCTGGACGGCCTCGCCGCCGCGGAGCGCATCGGCGAGGCCCGCCTCGCGCCGGTCGTCATGCTCACGGCCTTCTCGCAGCGTGAGCTCGTGGAGCGGGCCCGCGACGCCGGCGCCATGGCCTACCTGGTCAAGCCCTTCCAGAAGAAGGACCTGCTGCCCGCGATCGAGATGGCAGCCAGCCGGCACGAGCAGATCGTCGGGCTCGAGGCGGAGGTGACCGACCTGTCCGCGCGGCTCGCGGCCCGCAAGCTCCTCGACCGGGCGAAGGCGCTGCTGCAGAACGAGCACGGTCTGAGCGAGGCCGAGGCCTTCCGCTTCGTCCAGCGCACGTCGATGAACCGACGGACGACGATGGCGGCCGTTGCGGACGCGGTGATTTCCGGGGGATTGCGCCCCGAGGTCTGATCTGCGTGGGTTGTCCGGATCTCACCAACGCTGGGGCTCGACCAGGTTGCGACACGAGCAGTTCTCCACGTGTGTTCAGGTCGGATGCGGTCTACCGTCCGGGTCGATGGGGTGGTTCCAACCCCCGGACCTCTTCAAGGAGCTCTTGTGCGTCAGTCCACGACCCGGCGGCTCGCGTCGCTGGCAGCCGGCGCGCTGGTTATGCCGCTGGCTCTCACGGCTTGCAGCAGCAGCAATTCCAGCGGCAGCGGCGGCGGAAGCGCCGCCAAAACCCAGTGCGGCACCGGTGCCGGCATCGGCAAGCCCACCGGTGGCACCCTGAAGATCGGCTTCCAGGGCCCGCTGTCCGGTGACAACCAGCAGCTCGGCATCAACGCCCGCGACGCGATGAAGGTCGCCATCGAGCAGGCCAACAGCTCCAACGCGCTCCCCTACAAGCTCTCGCTCGTCGAGAGCGATGACCAGGGCTCGCCCGACCAGGGGCCGACCGCGGCCCAGAAGCTCGTCGACGACCAGGGTGTTGTCGCCGTCGTCGGCCCGATGTTCTCGGGCGCGACCAAGGCCTCCGAGCCGATCTTCTGCCAGAACGGCATCCTCTCGGTCTCGCCGTCGGCGACCAACCCGGCGCTCACCAGCCTCGGCTTCACGAACTTCGTCCGCGTCATCGCCCCGGACACCGTCCAGGGCAAGGCCGCGGGCGACTACATCGTGAAGTCGCTGCAGGCCAAGAAGGTGTTCTCGCTCGACGACAAGAGCGAGTACGGCACCGGGTTGTCCAGTGCCCTCGAGCCGGAGCTGAAGGCCGACGGTGCGCAGGTCGTCCACGACGGGATCAACCCGACCAAGGACTACACCTCCGAGGCCACGAAGATCGTCGGCGAGAACCCGGACGCCCTGTACTACAGCGGCTACTACGCCGAGCTGGCCCTGCTGGCCAAGGCCCTCAAGGCCAAGGGCTTCAAGGGCAAGATCGTCAGTGGTGACGGTGCCAACGACAACCAGTACATCTCGCAGGCCGGCGCCGACGTCGCCGAAGGGACCTACCTGACCTGTGCCTGCGGCGACGCCAACTCCGACCCGAAGGCCCAGCAGTTCGTGCAGCAGTACTCGCAGACCAACGCGGGGACGAAGCCCGGCACGTACTCGGGTGAGGCCTACGACGCCACCAACGCGCTCGTCCAGGTCCTCAAGGGCCTCGGGCCGAACGCGGACCGTGCCTCGGTGACCGACGCCTTCAAGAAGGTCGACTTCACCGGCCTGACCAAGCAGGTCAAGTTCCAGGCCAATGGCGAGGTCGCGGGCGACGCGGTGTACATCTACCAGGTCAAGGGCGGCCAGCGTGTCGTCCTGGGCCTGACCAAGGACCTGATCAAGTAGGTCCGCGAGTAGCACCACCGTAATTGCAGACAGGTAGCGTTCTGCGGCGGGTCGATGCCTCCGGTTGTTCCGGAGGCGCGGCCCGCCGCGGCGCGTTCGCTCCGATGGCTCCCGACCGCCCGGCTCGCGCCTCGACGAAGGATGTCCGACTTGCCGTCACCCCAGTTGACCGGCCAGCAGCGGAAGGTGGTCTACGGCGGCCTCACCGTTCTGGTGGTCGGCCTGGCCGTCGCCGCACTCATCGTGCGCATCGGCTTCCAGCAGTTCCTCCAGCTGACAGTGGACGGTCTCACCATCGGCGCGCTCTACGCCGTCATCGCTCTGGGCTACACGTTGGTCTACGGCGTGCTCCAGCTGATCAACTTCGCGCACAGCGAGGTCTTCATGCTCGGCGCCTTCGGCGGCCTGTTCGCCGCCCGCTGGTTGCTCGGCGACGGCGGCCTGCCGTCCGGGTTCGAGTCGGTCGCACTGGTCGCGTTCGGTCTCGGCTGCGGCGCGCTGGCCGGCGGCGTGGCCGCGTTCCTGCTCGAGCGCACCGCCTACCGGCCGCTGCGCAAGCGCGGCGCCCCGCGGCTGGCCTATCTCATCAGCGCCATCGGTGCGTCGCTGTTCGCCGCCAACCTCGCGGGCAAGCAGTTCGGACGACAGAACGTGCCGGTGCCGCCGCTGTTCACCGACGGCGTGCTGTTCACCTTCTTCGGCGCTCAGGTCACGGTGGTCACGATGCTGATCTTCGGCACGGCGGTGGCTATGCTGCTGCTCCTCGAGCGGCTGGTGAACGGCACCCGGCTCGGCTCCGGCATCCGGTCGGTGGCCCAGGACGCCGACACCGCGTCGCTGATGGGCGTGAACGTGGAGCGGGTCATCGTCACTACGTTCGTCATCGGCGGCCTGCTGGCCGGAGCCGGCGGTTTCCTCTACGCCATCGTGTTCAACGCGTCGTACAACATGGGGTTCGTGCCCGGGGTCAAGGCGTTCACCGCCGCCGTGCTCGGCGGCATCGGCAACGTCCGCGGTGCCGTCGTCGGCGGGCTGGTGCTCGGCCTCGTGGAGAACTACGGCGGTTATCTCACCCAGGCGTCGTACAAGGACGTCATCGCGTTCGGAGTGCTGGTCATGGTGCTGCTGGTCCGACCGAGCGGCCTGCTCGGCGAGCGTCTCGGGCGTGCGGCATGACCGTCAACGCGCCGCCGTCGTCGTCGGCCTCGAGCAGCGGAGCCGTCAGCTCGCCGCTCAAGCGCCTCGCCACCCTGCTCGGCGTCGCGCTCGTCGCGGCCCTGATGACCGGTCCGCCCGGTGACAGCCCCACCCCCCTTGCCGGGGTGAAGGGGTCGATCTTCCACGCCCGCGTCTTCCTGTTCCTTGGCGGAGCGGTGGTCCTCTGGGTCGTGACGCTGGTCTACGAGCGGTTCGCGCCCCAGGTCCGCGAGGTCCGGACCGCCGTCAGCAAGGCCGGCAGCCGAGCCTTCGCCAAGCCTGGCTCCAAGCAGATCACTTACCTGCTCCTGCTCGTGGTCGCCATCCTCGTCCCGCTGCAGCTCTCCCCGGCGGCGCAGCAGGCGGCGGTCAGCGACGTCGGCATCTACGCCCTGCTGG